>MFTO01000011.1:4151-51476 GCA_001786835.1 Candidatus Nomurabacteria bacterium RIFCSPHIGHO2_01_FULL_40_20
ACTTTCGGGAAATAGAGCTCTAGAGTTAACTCTAGAGTTAACTCTAGAGCTCGGAAACATATTTAGCATTAGTGAGCGACCGCTTCTTATTGCTAAAAATGGACTTTTATTTCTTCTTTAAGAAAATTTTGCTGATGATTATGGAAACCAATACGGCAAAGAAGGTTACCGTTAGCGCGTAAAAAAGTTTGTTGTTCAGTCCGGTGAGCTCGCCGAAGAAATAGGTAAATACGCCTTTAAGAGTTTCATCCCAAGCGAGCGCGGTGATGAGCGCCAGCCCAGCGATAACGATGGTCACCACCCTGCCTATAAATTCGTTCTTTATCTCGCGCACGTTTTTTTTATTCACCATGTTGTCCATTAGTTCTTCCATCTGGGGTAACTCTACTTTATTCTTTTCCATAGGTAAATTATAGCACCCGGATAGTAGATTTTGCCAATGCTTTGAAAAACAAAACGCACTTTAGCGCTTTGGCAAAATTCACTACCGGGTAACACTAATACACTTCCTGTTGATAACACTTTTCGCAATACACTATTTCTGGTCGCTCGGGGGCATATGAAGTTTCGAATTCATTGTAGCACTCTTCCTTCATGCATTTTCTATGCCAGAGCTTCCAAGGATTGCGATATTCCAAACGTTTGTAATGCCTGCAATTTGGACAAAATCTAGGCAGGGGTAAATTGTGAGTTTTATAAAACTTTAACTCTTCTTCAGTAATTCGAAAAGCAGTAGTACACTGATGTAAACATTCCCCTTTATGCGGACAACTTATAATTTCCTTTAAAATCTCATCCTCGACATCTTCTATCAAATCTGGAATATCTTCTGAACTCTTTGTTATTTCGTATTTCTTTTCTTCAGCTTCTCTAAAATTATACCTCTTATTCTTAATTTCTTCTTCTGACAAAGGAGATAATTCTTGAGCATCACTTTCATTATAAGCAAACGGCGAAAGCTCAAACGGAAAGAATTCTCCGAATTTATATATACGTCCATTTGCGCCAACATAAGGCATGGAATTCATATGTTCTATTATTTTCGGTAAAATTTCTTCATATTCTTCTTTGGTGTACTGCTTGTTTAAAATACAATATTGTTTGTTGCGAATCCCAAAACACCCAAATAAATTAGAAGAACCTCCACACCATCCAGAATAATATAACTCTGAAGATGCAGATAGTAATGCTAGAGAAAATAATACCTTACTCATAGTGGTTCCCCCACTCGTATATTCATAACATAGTTCTGACCCCAGTCCTGTATTATTTACATCATAAGAATCTTTTATGGCAAAACACCTACTGGTCCATTTTACATTTTCCATATCGTAAGCCTCAAAACAGCTATGCGCATTTTTAACATTTGCAAGCGCATGTCCGGTAGCATTGGTAGATTTGATAATGTCTGCGTATTTGTGAATTGATGTTTGCGTAAGATTATCAAATTCTTTTATTAATTCTTCAAATATCTTATAACTACCTAAATTTTTTTCTTTAATTAGCTTTTCATACTCTTCTTTTGAATATTGTTCGTTTCTAAAAACATATTGCTTATTACGCAAATTTGATGACATAAAACAATTCGAACAATTTACACAATCAAAAAGAAAATAGGAATTCAGGCACGTCCTAGTATAAACAGAATAAAAGGTATCATAGTTGTTTGCCCCGTATACTAAATAAGCACAACGCTCACATGCATCAATGCAAAGAGAGTCAAAAATCTGCCTGGAGTGATCTATATTTTTTGAATAATGGACATCTTCGGCTATAACAACCGAATAGGATAAATAAACATTCTTGCAATCCCGAATGATATTAGAATAATCGGAGTTGGTTGAATTTGCTTGAAAAAGGTGTAATCTTGGAACTTTATCAAATAATTTTTTAAACTGTTCAAAAAAAGGCTTAGAGAAATCATAATCTTGCGCATAGGAAAATGGATCCCAAGCATCAGAAAGCCAACATTCACGACAAAATACAGGAAATATGCTCGCGGTAGGATAAGCAGAGAAAATATTCTTCTGACAATTACCGCAAGTGGTTTTAAATAAGCTACGTTCATTACGCCAAGCATAACGCCTAATTTGCCGACACTCCGGACAAAAAGTCGGCGGAGGAGCTTTGATTTTTTCGTAAAACGAAAAATCGTCCGGTTCAATGGTGAAGTCTTTTTTGCAATTTTGACAATTCGTAGACACTGAGTTTTTCGAATGTGTTTTTGTTTCTTGTTTCATTTTCTTTATCAACACTTTTGACGGCCGTCAATTTTGTTATATCCTAATAAACCTCCCGCTGGTAACATTTCTCACAGTATACTATCTCGGGCTTATTGGGAGCATATGGGGTCTCAAACTCAACTTCACACTTACCTTTGTGGTTTGAGTGTTTTTTGTCACACATACATTGCCTGTGCCAGAGCTTCATCGGATTCCTCCACCCCACCCTTTCATAGTGCCGACAATTGGGACACAAAACGGGAAGAGGTAAATTTTTTCGCTGTAAAAAAGAAAGTTCGCTTTCTATGATTTTGAAAGCGCCGGTGCATAAATGCGTGCAATCTCCTCGATGCCCACACTCTAGGACTTCTTTCAAAATATCGGAGGTGACCTCAAAAATATCGTCTGGGATCTCGCTATTTTTTAATGTAATCTCATATAATCTCTTCTCTCTTTCTACCCAGTTGAAAGATTTTTCATCAGCAGTATTTTTATCAAGCGGGAAATATTCTTGCGCTAAGGTCTCGTTGTACCCCCAAGGAGAGAATTCGGGAGGGAAAAATTCACCATACTTATACGGTATGTTGTTTTTTGTAATGTAAGGCATCTTGTTCATATGCTCTTTGATTTTGGGAACCAGTTTATTATATTCTTCTTTGGTGTATTGCTTGTTTAAAATGCAATACTCGGCATTTTTCAACTCCATGCACCCAAAACAATCAGAACAGTTTTTGCAAAAAGCCGAATACTCCAAATCCGCTGAAATCAGGCAAATCATACTGAAAAATTGCCGAGAGGAATTCGCAGTAGGAGCGACACTCTCGTACTCAAGCTCGCCACCTAAAACTCCAGCGCAATCCATTATGTCTTTGCTGTCTATAACCCGAAATGAGTATTTTATGTTTTCACTACCACGAACATCAAAAGATTCACCTACCCTATTGGAATTTATAATGAATTCGCCAGTGGCATTGTTGGAATTTACAATGTTTGCATATTTGACTATGGTATTTTCTTGGAGATTCTTGAATTCTTCTTTTATTTTTTTTAATTCGGAAAATTTATTCAGCTGTAAATCTTCCATCAATTTATCATATTCAACCTTTGTGAATTGTTTATTTCTGAACACATATTTTTTATTCCTCAGTCCCGTGCTAAGAAAGCAATCTCGACAATTGTGACAATCAAGCAGGAACAAAGAATCCAGACAGTTCTTCGTTCTGAAAACATAATGGCAATTATAATTACCCTCGGAGTCTACGTTGTAAGAGCATTGGTCCAGTTTTTGGACACCCAAATTGTCAATTGAATCTTTGGAATTATCAATACTATCCGAATAAGAAACATCCTCGCACTTTATTACCGAATACGAAAGATAGGCGTTTTTATTGTCCAGAGTGTAGTTCGTGTAGTCGCTATTAACCAAATTTCCGGTCCTGTAATTGAGCAAGTGCGGAACATTTTTTAGTAACTTATAAAACTGGGAGAGAAACGGCACATCCCAATTTATTTTTTCCGCATAATCTCTAGGGTCCCATTTATCACTCGTCCAGCAATCATTGCATAAGACAGAAAACTCGTTGCCCTCCGGATACATAGTGATAACTTGCTTCTTACATAAAGAGCAGGGCTTTTTATGTAGCGAGCGGTGATTGCGCCAGACTAATCTCCGGATCAATCTGCACTCCGGACAAAAAGTTGGCGGAGGAACGCGGATTTTTTTGTAGAACGAAAAATCATCCGGCTCGATGGTGAAATCTTTATGACAATTCTGACAATTTCTATTTTCTAGTTGGTGAGGCATAAACATTCATAAATTTATACGAAAAGGGCTCGGCGTATTTTTCTAAAATACTTCGTTCATATAAGTCGAGTTTGTTGTAGGCGAGTATAAAATTTTTAATGACGCTCCATTCTTCCCTGCCAGCCGGTTTAATATCTCTCGAAGATAGAATATTTTCCATAACACCCAAAGCTCTCTTTTGAGCATTTTGGCTTGCTTCTATTTTTCCAGAATCCAAAAAAGAAAACATTCGTCCAATCTCTGGATATAGATTCGCCATATAAAATAAAGAATTCTTTTCCATATTTTCTTGTTATTTTAAGTCAATAAATTTATAAATTATTTCTGTAGCTTTTTTTACTATTTCTTCGTCATTAATACCACGAGATTTATTACCTAAATTGGGTTTAATATTTACCATAGAGTCAAATTCTAAAACACCATCAGGATTTTCTTCAAAACGAATGTTGAAACCCCAAACATTTTCAAATTTTGACCCAGATTTTGTGAGAAGTTCAGAATCTTCTATGTGATAGTCCCCTCCGAGCACAACCCGACCATCCACGATATCCACCGCGCCTTTTATCATTGTTCCATACCAAAACTCCGCTAACTTTTTCACTTCTTCCATACTTATTTTATTTTCCAAAATTTTTATTTCCATAATCATTATTTTCTATCTGTGAATTCATATAAATTTACCCGCGCTGGGCGGATAACTCGTTCGCCCAGTTTATAGCCTTTTTGGATTACGGTTGCAACTTTATGGTCATCTTCTTTTTTGTCAGTTTGCACTGTCTCGATAGACTCATGTATACTTGGATCGAAATCCTCTCCAACATTTCCTATTTCTTTCACTCCATACTCTTCAAAAATAGAATCCATTTGCGCATGAATATACTCCACCCCCTTGCGCCAACCTTTGTCCACTTTCTCCCAGGTCTCGCGATTGGCAAAAGCGAGATTAAAACTGTCCATTACAGTCAAAAATCGCGTAAGTATCCGCTCGCGCATGCTCTCGGAGAGTATGGTCTTCCGACTCTCCTCATCTTTTTTATAATTAGCAAAATCCGCTCGCTCTTTCTGCCAGCCAGTTAGGTATTCTTCTTTTTCTTTTTTGACCTGTTTTAAATCCGCGCGAAGTTTTTTGAGAGTTTTCTTTAAATCCTCTTCGCCGTCAGCATTATATTCAAATTCAACTATGTCATCCTCTTCTGTAGGATTTTCTTCTTTAGTTTTCCCGACCCCTGTCGGGATCCCGACTTCGGTCGGGACTTCATTGTCTTCTTGCATAGCCATATCTTAGCACAAAAATAAAAAAACGAAAATTGAAAAAATTTAAGCGTCGTGGGTCCCCTGTCTTTTTGTCTCCGAGGACGAAGGCGCAAGAATTTTTATAATTTTCGTTTTTTTATCGTTTTGACCACTGCGGAGCCTTTCTAGCTTTCTTGAGTCCGAATTTTCGGCGCTCTTTGGCTCGAGGGTCTCGTTTTAAGTAGCCTAGAGTTTTGAGTTTACTGCGTAATTCCCCGTCTGACTTTATTAAAGCGCGAGCCACACCGTGACGCACGGCTTCTGATTGTGAGTGCATTCCTCCACCCATGACTTTTACTTCTATGCTCCATTTTGACGCAATTTGCCCTTTGACGACTGGGTCATTTATCAAGCGACGTTCATCTTCAGTTTTGAAGTACTCTTTCGCATCGATGCCATTTACCACAAAAGAAGCTTTGGAAGCAGGAGTAATCCGCACTCGAGCGGTAGAAGTTTTTCTTCGTCCCAATCCTTCAAAATATTTTTTCTTGTCTTTTTTTTCTGTCATGTGGTCTCTTATGTTATTCTTCTACTTTTAAATTCTTCAACATTTCCCTCTTTAATTTATTCTTCGGCAACATTCTATCCACCGCCAGTCTTACCAACTCTTTGAATCCTTTGGTTTTTACTGTATAAACTCCGGATATAGTTTTTAAACCCCCAGGATATCCAGAATATCTGTTGTGAGAAAGACTTTCTAATTTCTTCGGAGTTATGCGAATCTTTGAAGCGTTCACCACCTTGACAGGAGAGCCGGAATACATGTTTCTAACAAAAGAAACTTTGTCCTTGCCAATGAGAGCTGTAGCGACTATGCTCGCCACTCTGCCTAGAGCCATCCCGCTTGCGTCTATCGTCTTTTCAGTTGTTTTCTTGCTTTTTTGCATTTTCTTATACTAAGATAATTTTATTATTTATACAAATTCTATTATCGCCATTTTAGCACTGTCTGATTTTCGCACGCCTAATTTTAAAACTCTGGTATACCCTCCGTTCTGATTTATGTATTTCGGAGCAATGGTTTCAAAAAGTTTTTTGGTTTCAGACTTGCGACCAAAAAGTGTTGACGCGACAAGTCTTTTATTTGTCATCGTATTTGACTTTGCTCGGGTGACAAGACCCTCAATAAAAGGACGAAGTTCTTTGGCTTTCTGTTCGGTCGTCTTGATTTTACCTCGCACGATTAAATTGAGCGCCAAAGAATTGAGAAGCGCTTTTCTTCCGTTTTTATCTCTGCCAAATTTTCTGTTTTTATTGTGATGTCGCATTTAAGTTATAAAGTTGAAAGTTATAAAGTTCATAAAGTTATTCCTTAAGATTCAAACCGAATTTACCCAAAACTTTTTTTATTTCGGTAATTCCTTTTTCTCCTATGCCTTCGACTTCGAGCAAATCCTCTCGTTTCTTCCTTGCGAGTCCGCCCAAGGTCCTGATGTTGGCAGTGGTAAGCGCGTTTAGAGTCCTAGTAGAGAGTTCCAGGCTGTCTATTCTAGTTTTTAAAACATCGGTAAAATCATCTCCTCTCTTTGCTTCATCTTCTCCCTTTTCTCCTGCCTGCGGGGAGATATCTTTTTTACTTACTTTCATATCCTTTTTTATTTCTTCTTCCGGCTCCTTGAAATCAATTATTGCTTTTAATTGATTTATCATTATTTCAATTGATTTAGCAAGCGCTTCGCGCGGAGAGAGCGTGCCATTGGTCTCAATCGCAATACGCAAGCGATTGTGATTGGTGTTGTCGCCCACGCGCATATTTTCAACTTCGTAAGAAACGCGCCGAATCGGAGTGAAAATACCGTCGACAGCGATGGTGCCGACGTCTACTTTTTCTTTCTGTAAAATTTCTTTCGGCACAAAACCCAAACCTTTTTCGATTTTCATTTCAATGCTCAAATTCACTTTGCCTGTTACCGAAGCAATATGCAAATCAGGATTTAAAATTTCCACTTGCCCGCCTCCTTTGATATCCCCCGCTGTGACTTCTTTCGGACCCTTGATAGAAAGGGTGACAATCTGAGGTTCGTCGGAAATCATTTTAAAATTAACTTTTTTCAAATTCAAAATCATCACAATCACATCTTCTTTGACTCCTTCTATCGTCTGAAATTCGTGAGCAATACCGTCTATTTTGATTGAAGTGACGCTGGCGCCCGGAAGAGACGATAGTATGATTCTTCGCAAACTATTGCCTAAGGTATGGCCGTATCCAGGATATAGACCGTCTATTTCAAATACTCCTTTGTCGCCTTTTTCTTCCACAACACGAGGCTTTGAAGGCATAATTACTTTATATTCAGGCATATTTTTTATTTTTATCCACCGCCTTTTCGGCGGGAAAATTATTTTTAATAAAAACTTCTTTTAAAAAATTAACGACTATAAAATTCAAGCACGGCGTTCAAATCTAGGAAAGTCTCTATATTCTTCGGCTTCTCCAACACATGCCCTTCCATTTTTTCTACATCAAAATTAATCCAAGTCGGAAAATTATAATCTTTCAAACGCAGGGCCAGATTTTCAAAAATTTTCTTTGTCTTTGAACCTTCACGGACTTTTACGACATCTCCTTTACGCACTTCATAGGAAGGAATAGTTATTTTATGTTCACCCACTACAAAGTGTCCGTGGGAAACCATTTGTCTAGCGGCTCGTCTGCTTGGCGCCAAACCCATTCGGTAAACTGTATTATCAAGACGGGATTCCAAATGTTCGTAAAACTTGTCTGCGGTACCTGCTCCTTTTACTAGGGTCGCCTTTTTAACATAATTTGAGAGCTGACGTTCAGTAATACCGTAAGAAAAACGAATCTTCTGCTTTTCAATAAGCTGAGTCCCGTATTCTGAGAGAGCCTTTGGGCGCTTACCTCCCACGCCTCCGAATTTCGGAGAAGAAGTGGAAAACTTTACGGTCTGACATTTGTCATACACTCCGGGACCTAGTCTTTTACAAATTTTGAATTTTGGCTTTGTTTGCATACTTTTTACTTTATAACTTTTTAAACTCTGCGAGGCTTTTTAGCTTTCGGCCCATTATGAGGCACCGGTGTCGCGTCTTTGATTGAAGTAATCTCTATGCCATGCGCCATGAAAGCTCTGATTGCCGGCTCTCTTCCACTTCCTACTCCTTTGACCACTACGTCTGCATCTTCCACCCCGATTCCTGTTGCCTTGCCACCCACTATGTCGCCAACTTTAGACGCTGCAAAGGGTGTTCCCTTTTTTGCTCCTCTAAAACCCAGCGAACCTGCTGAAGACCAAAAAAGAACGTTGCCCATTTTATCTCCAAAAATAACTTTAGTGTTGTTAAAGGTAGCCTCAATATTCAAAATACCGGAAGTTAATTTCTTCTTTGGTAATTTTAGGGGGGGTGCCTTTGTTTCCTCGCTTACGGATTTTACCTCTACTGGCGACCCTTCACTTGATTCTTTTGTGACTTTTGTTTTTCCCATCCCGATACTAAAATTTTAATTAATAATTTTTAATCTTTATGCCCCGTAATCAAAAATTTAGTACGGGACAAGTTTTTAATTTTTATGTCTTGCTTTCTTTTCTTTTACCGGAAGCCATCGTTTTCCTCACATTTCCCCGAACAGTGCGAGAATTTGTCTTAGTTCTCTGTCCACGAACCGGAAGACGTTTTGTGTGCCGAATACCGCGAAAGCTTTTAATATCTTTTAATCTTTTAATATTTCCTGCCACTTCTCTTTTTAAGTTTCCTTCGATGGTTTTTGCTTCTATAATCACCCGGATTTTGTTTTCTTCTTCTTCTGTCAAATCCTTGGCGCGCTTGCCACGAGCAATCCCCGCCTGGTCCAAAATACGCCTTGCAGATGAAATACCTATTCCATAAAATATCGTCAATCCAATTTCCAACCTTTTTTCATTTGGCACTGTTATTCCTAGAATTCTCATGATTATTGTTTTTGTTTATGTTTGGGATTAGAGCAAATAACGCGCAAATGTCTTTGGCGTTTTACCATTTTACAATTGGCGCAGATTTTTTTAATTGACGCTCTGATTTTCATAATTGATTTATAAATTGATTTTCACATACAAAACAAAAACAAGGAAAAATCCTTATTTTTCAATGCCTTTTGCCATTTAAAAACCGTAACTACAATAATACACCATTTCCTATAAAATTACAACCTTTTTACTATCCTCCCCTTACCTCCATATGGGTCGAGCACGACTTCGACCGTATCTCCTATTAAAACTTTAATTCTATGCATCCGCATCTTGCCGGAGAGATAGGCCAAAATTTCTTTTTCACCTTCCCCGACATCCTCTTTGGGACTTTGTATTTTTAGTCTAAATAAGGTAGACGGCAGAGCTTCGGTAATTACTCCTTTCACCGTCATAATTTTTTCATTTTTAAAATCACTCATTTATAAGTTCTATAATTCTAACAAAATAAAAGTCTATCGTCAAATGTGACATAGATTACTCGGGATAGATCGTAGTTACTTTTACATGTTTTGCTTTTTCGGGAACAGTCCTCCGCCAAAAAGGTTTTAATGATAAATCTGCAGATTCGATATTAGAGTACTCCAATAACACCTGTTTAAAATCTTTTTTCTTCTTACCCAGCATATCAACAATTATCTTTTGCTCATCTACTCTGTAGATTATCTTGGTTTTGCCAGAAAGATTAAAATTTATACTTTTTACGTCTTTGGAAGGAGTCGCGGGATCCAAGAGTTTAAAGTCTAAATTTTTTATATTTAATATGTAAACATCGCTGTCGTCATATTCAGTAATGGAATTTTTCGCAATCAGTTTTGTAAGTTTATCCTCTTCGAGTAAAAAACCATATAATGTCCCTCTGACTTTTATGGATACAGTGCTACTCCCCTCCTTTTGATCAACAGTCTCTTCGTCAATATTTAAAAACACAGCGTCTTTAAAGAGAATGAAACCGGGCGGAATCTGATCAATCGCCTTTTGTAAAAGTTTTGTCTGGAGGGTACTTTGAAGCGAAGCAAGAGTATTTTCCTTATCTCCTTCTCCAATAACCGGCAGATTGCCTAGTAAACCGCCCGTCATCTCTCCTTTGCTTCTTCCATAAAACTTTTCATACTTGGGACCGCCCTTGAAGCCAAAGATCTTGAAGTCTAGTGGTCCGCTATTGTACGCCTCGCCCGGCTCTGTCGCATACACACCCACTTCTACGGACCCGGGAGTGCCATCTCCGCTCCTCCCCGGCACAACAATTCTTTTTTCTGTCTTGTATATTTTTCCATTCGAGCCTTCGAGTCTGGTGTTTATATCAAGTGTCTGACTAGCAGAACTGTAATCGTTATAGATAATTACAGTCCCCGAGGCGGGAACGGCCACATCTTTCTTCTCTTGTGCTTCTATATTTTTACTCTCTTCTCCGCTTATAACCACCAAATCAAAAGGCAGTGGCGCTGTGGTAGAATCGAGCACGGCGGAAAAATCTTCCGCCAAAACGATGTCTTTGGATAAAGGAATGACTGTAATTTTCGCTCGAGTAAAGAAAAAAGACAAGGCAAAAAGAAAAAAAATGATTGAGCCCAAAGCCACAAACCAAATCAAATTGCGAGGCTTGTCGGCATCATTCCCTTCCAAACCTTGATGCACTATTTCATTTTCAATTTGAGAAAAAGTTTGTGGCTGTTTTTTGGGTTGAATTATTTCTTTCGGGTGGACGGGCTCTGCAACTTTGCCTTCGCTTGCAAGTTTGTTCGCGCGCTTTATTTTTACCATGTCTTCAAATATTTTTTTTGCCATGCTTTAGTCCTTTTATTCTAGCGAAGAAAACGATTGATGTAAATAGAGTCGATAATAACAGCAGGGTCACGAGTTTCTTCTTCTTTGAGAGTTACTATGCCATGAAGAGCTTGCGCGCCCAGAAAAACAACCCGGAATTTCGACTCGGTTAGGATGTATTGATTAAACTGTTCGTTCTTTATGGTATCCGAAAAAAATAAAGATAAGTGAGGGTCCACTGTCACAAATACTGTGGAAGGAATAGAAATATCATTGGTCAATTTGCTCAAGAATTCTTGGAAATTTTTCAGCCATTCGTTTTTTGCCAAAGTTATGGCCGGCTCGACTTTTTTCAAGATTGTTTCTTCCATGTGACCATCTTTATACAAAGAAAGATAAGTTTTTGATTCCTCAAGCGATATATCCAGCTTGTCCGCTATATTTCTTATTAGAAAATTACAACCCATCGGAAATGAAATAGATTCACGCAAAACATCTTTTTTTATCATGGAGATATCGGTAACTTCTCCTCCAATATTCACCAGTAAAAAATTCTCTTGATTGATAAATACGTCTCGCGCTACCGTAAAAGAAGCGATAATAAAAGAAGAAAATTTTATATTTTCGTGACCAAAATGCCTGCCAATCGCCTTGTTTATCCCGTTCAAGACTTTTTCTTGGGCAAGCGACACGAAAATATTCATCTCTACTTCTTTGACGCTTTGATTGAAGGGATTCGCCGAATCATAGCCGTTGAGCCGAGTCTTCATATTTTTCAGCTCGATTGGTTTTACTTTATTTTCAGTATGCGCGTACTTTACTCCATATTCTTCTTCAAAAATCTTGACTTCTTTCTCGATGAGCTCATTGGCAAGTTTTGAGGTGAATAAAAATGAATCTTTTTTTGTGTATTTAATAACTCTTGTCTGAGAAACAAACCAAGGAGAAGATAAAACAACAAAGACCCGTCTAGGCGCACCTTTACCCGCAAGACAAATTTTAGAAGAAACCGTTTTAAGCGTCTCCATCGTGTTCCTTAAAAATTTCTCTACATTTACTTTCTCTTCTAAGATAATTGACTCGCTCACATTCATTATGATTTTTGGAGTGCCGTCTTTCCCCATATAAAAAAGCGCGCCGGAAACTGCGGAAGAGCCAACGTCAAAAACCAACGCCAATTCCTCCTTTTTCTTCTTAGAGAAAATTCCCATATAAGTATTGTATCATAAAAGAAACTATGTGAGCACGGCTTTGATGCGCCGGATGCCAGATGCTACGGCTTCTTCTTTTTGGATTTTGAACACCCCGAGTTCACTAGTGTTTTTCACGTGCGGGCCTCCGCAGAATTCTTTGGAAATTATGTTGCCGTTTTTGCTTGCCCCGTCCTTGGCGGGGTCTTCAATAAAATACACCGAAACAGTCTCTGGGTATTTGGCGCCAAATTCCATTTCGGCGCCGAGCTTTTCGGCTTCCGCCAAAGGCATTTCTCTCCGAACCACATCTAGCCCTCGCGAAATTTTGTCGTTGACCCAGTCTTCCACCTTTTTCTTTTCAACGTCCTCAAGTTTGTGGTCGCAAAGAAAATCTATCCGCAAACGCTCCTCGGTGATATTGCTCCCCCTCTGTTTTATATTTTTATCCACCACCGCCTGAAGCCCGGCCAAAAGCAAGTGATGCGCGGTGTGAAGTTTTATCGTCTGTGGCTCATGGTTCGCAAGTCCTCCTTTAAACATCCCCGCGCTTGCGGTCTGCGAGAGTTTTTGATGCTCGGCTAATTTTTTATTAAAATCTTCCACATCAACACTTGTCCCTCGCTCTTTGGCTAGCTCTAGAGTTAACTCTAGAGGGAAACCATAAGTGGTGAACAAAACAAACGGGTCAGTGCCTTTTTTAAATTCTTTCATACCTTTCTCTAATGTCTCCCGAAATTTATTTTCTTCTTTCTGTATTTCTCCCCTGTCATCAAGCGCGTAAACACCCTCATAAATCTTTTTTATTTTTTCAACTTTTTTGGCAAGCGGAGTTTTGGAAAATCTTACTGCCCGCCTGATTAAACGCCGGAGCACATAACCGCGCCCGGTATTTGACGGCATTACCCCGTCGGAAATCAAGAAAAGAGATGCTTTCACATGGTCCGCCACAATTCGTTCTTCGCGAGTTTTTTCACTATTAAAAACATCTGTCTCATAGTTATTTTTTTTATTCTGCACTGTCGCCAGCAGACGTTCAAAACCCATACCGGTATCTATGCCCAGAGTGTCTAGTTTTTTAAGTGTCGCAACGCCCTGATCTAACTTTTCTCTAGAACCATCGCAAAAATATTCGTTGAAAACGATATTCCAAATTTCTACATCGTCACCATTTGCATTCTTGCAATATATCTCCGTCGTCGGTCCGCAAGGACCCTCGTCCCCAGTCGGCCCCCAAAAAACATCAGCGCCATCTTCGCGAATATCTTTTATACCTAATTCTTCCCAAATCTTTTTTGACTCCTCGTCTTTCAGCACCACGCCTTCGCCCTTGTAATACGTCACATAGGAAATTTCTAAACCCAATTCTTTGGTCATAAATTCATGCGCATATTCTATTGCCTCGCGCCTGCCATATCCGCCAAAAGAAAAATTGCCAAGCATCTCAAGAAAAGTGTGGTGGGTATCGTCGCCCACTTCGTCAATGTCTCCGGTTCGCACGCACTTCTCTACGCTCACAACATTCTTGGTGCCAAAATCCCGCAAGGCATTTTCCGGTGCCGTGTAATAGCCCTTAAATTGTTGCATCCCGGCAGTGGTAAACAAAACCGAAATATCCCCCTCCGGCACCAAGGAAGATGAAGGCACGATTTTATGCCCCTTATCTTTAAAAAACTTTAAAAACTTTTGTCTGACGGTATGTGAATCCATCTCATTAATTATCTTCTCCGTTTTGTTTTTTATATAAATTAGATTTTTTTAGTCCTGCTTCCACAAACCAAAGCGCTACAAAAACAAAAAGAGTCAGAATAGTCGCAATCACAGCTAGGGAATAAAGTCCAAAACCAACTGCAACTCCGATCCCAGCGGCCACCCACAAACCTCCGGCGGTAGTGAGTCCAACCGGACGATTGCCTTGAAACATGATAGCTCCAGCACCCAAGAAACCGATGCCAACAATTATCTGGGACGCAATTCGGGAAGGATCAAAATTAGAAAACGCTCCATACTCCTCTGCCACAAGCTCAGAGATAGCCACAAAAAGCGCTGCGCCCATTGACACTAAAGCATAAGTGCGGATGCCTGCTGTCTTGTGCGCCCACACCCGCTCTATACCCAAAACCACGCCTAAGCCCAGCGCCACAACTAGTTTAAAAATAATATCGCTATTTTGTGTTAAAAATTGTGTCATAGAAGTATTATACAACGATACCTCCACCTAAAACAACATCTTTATCATAAAGGACAATAGACTGCCCGGAAGCGACTAAAACCGATTTTTCAAAAAATACTTTTGCGGAAGACGGTCTTCCGCAGATTACTTGGCAAGATAAAAACTCGCCATGATAGCGAATTTGCGCAGTATAACCTTTTCCTTCTTTTGGCAAACCCCCAATCCAATTCACATTTTTTATCTGTAAATAAAAATTTGAAAGATTTTTAGCGTCGTGGGTTCCCTGTCCTTTTTTGTCTCCGAGGGCGAAGGCGCCAAAATCTTTTAAATTTTTATTTTGCGATACATACAAAATATTTTTCTTGATATCTTTACCAATCACATAATACGGTTTATCGTTCGGAGTTTTTTTTGTGATAGTAAAACCACGTCGTTCCCCTAAAGTAGAAAATACTACCCCCATATGATGCCCAACAATTTCTTTTGTTTCAGTAAGTAAAACTTTTCCTTTTTTTTCTTTAATATAGTGTTTCAAAAATTCTTTCAAATCCACTTCACCCAAGAAACAAATCCCTTGGCTATCTTTTTTCTCTGCTACTGGCAGTTTGTATTTCTTAGCCAAAACGCGAACATCTCTTTTTTTTAAATGCCCTATTGGGAACAAAATTTTGGAGAGTTGTTTTTGATTTAAAGTCCAAAGAAAATAACTCTGGTCTTTGGCAGGGTCAAGTCCAGATTTTAGATTAAAGATTTTAGATTTGAGTTTTTTGTTTTTTTGCTTAACTTTAATCTCTAATCTTTCATCTATTCTCGCGTAGTGCCCAGTCGCCACATAGTCTGCGCCCATAGAAAGCGCTTTTTTAAGAAATGCGCCAAACTTCACTTCTTTATTGCACATCACATCCGGATTCGGCGTCCGACCAGCTTTGTATTCCGCAATCATATAATCCGCCACCTCTTTTTTGTAAACTTTTTCAAAATCAAATGTTAAAAATGGAATGTTCAGATGCGTCGCGACACGCATAGCGTCTAACCGCTCTTCTTCTTCATTACACGGCAAAAAATCCGGATGCCAGGTTCGCATAAAAACCCCGACTACTTCAAAACCTTGCTTCTTGAGCAAGGTTGCGCTGACAGCAGAGTCTACCCCACCAGAGAGCCCTATAAAAACAATTTTTTTCTTCATTTTATTTTAAGTACTTAGCAATATTTGTCTTGTGCTCCCCGTAGGAGCGAGCATAGTGTATCACTCCACCCCCATCGTGCAAGTAATACAAATATTTTGATTCTACCGGACTTATAGACGCCTCAATAGAAGAGAGCCCGGGGTTTGCAATCGGGCGAATTGGCAGTCCACGCTCTTTATAAGTCTCCGGAGCAGAATCTACTTGAAGCGCTACCCCGAGTTTTAACCTTTTCCATAAAATTCCGGAAATCATTCCCCTGTCTTCTTCACCACTCGCTTCGCGCTCGATGATAGAGGCCATAGTGATGATATCTTTTTCGCTTTGGCCAGACTCTGCAATCGCGCTTTTAAGTGGAGTAATCTTTTCTTCATAATTTTCCTGCAAAGACTCTAGCACGGTTTCTTCACTTGACTCTGGCAAGAAAAAATAAGTATCGGGGAAAAGATATCCTTCAAGGTCCCCGGATTTTTCTAAAAAAATATTTTTATCAAACAAAGGTAAACGAATTGAAAATAAATCCGCAATTTGCGCGCGGTCAAAACCTTCCGGGATGGTTATCTTGAGTGATTCCACATTGCGCTTGCCGAGGGCTATGCGTCGAGCAAGAGTAAAAACTTCCATTGGATGTTCAAAAAAATAATAACCCGCGATTACTTTCTTTTCATCGCCGTAGAGCATCACCAATGTTTCAAACGCCAGACGGGATTTGATTAAATGGTTTTCTTTAAAAACTCTCGAGATAGAACGCAAACTGGCGCCTTCTTCAATCCTTTGCATTGTTTCTTTAGGAAAACCCTTCGGGGGCACAATCATAAAAAAATAAAATAAGAAAAGAAAGATAAAAATAATAAGAAGATAAATATCTCTCCTTGGTTTTTTTGTCTCTAGTTCGTTTGAAAATTCTTGATTCTCTTCCATGGATTAAATCGGTAAATTCGGAGGCGGAGAAGCTTCTTTGCTCTCGATACGTTCAAGGGTAGGTACTTTCAAAATCTGGCCCGGGAAGTGCCACAGCGTCGCCAGCTCTTCCACGTTTAAAATAAAAGTATGCGGATGAAAATACGCTTTGATAAAAATATCGAGAGTAATAACTTCGGGAATAGGCCAATGCCAACGAGTTTTGGAAAAAATATGATGACGAAGCGGAAGGTGGAAAAATGATCGTTCGCGATATTCGTGAAGCATTCTATTGGCTAAAAGTAAAACTGTTTTACTTGAAGCTGTAAATATACCGCTATAGGCATCGCCTTGGGTAGAATTATGACGTTCAAAACTGTTTAAATAAGGGTTTGAGTACTGACGGAGTATCAAACGAATATTTCTAGAGTTATTAGTCCTATGCCCAACTGGAAATACTTCTTTTTTAGCTACATACATCAACCTGACACCAGTCTCAAAACCAAGTTTTAAAGTTTTGTTATTAATCGCGGCAACCACTTCATCCAACCATTTAGGCATACGAACTTCTCTGGAATATGTGCCGGGTCTGTCGGCCTTTTCACGGGTACTGATATAAGGTTCTGCCAGTTTTTCGAGCACTATGTGTCCTTCTTCCACCCAATCATGCTTCTGCCACCATGTGCCGTGAGTATGATACATTTTCTTTGATGGCGTAACGACAATCTGCATCCATGCTTGTTCTCCTTTCCCCAGGGAACCAAAAAACTCAATTACTGGAGAAATGGGGTCTACCTTGAATTCTTCTTTAGGGTCTTTGTCTAATCCGTAGTCTACATAGCTCCTGATTGGATAGGCTTCATGTTTTTTTAACTCAAATTCACACCCCCATCCGTTCCATTCACTCTCGGACGATATTTCATCCACTGCGAGAGTATAATCCTCCACCACTTTTACTTGCGCCTGCGGATACTGCGCATACATCTGGGTTTCAATTAGACTTTTGATACGTGAAGGCGTGCGAATGTAAAAATGAACCTGCCCTTCAATGGAAGCAATTTCAAGGGAAAACCAAAACCACACCGCACCCTGCCAATATTCCTCTTTGCCTCCCTTTTTGCTCCAGTGATACAGCGCGTTGGTGAAAAAAAGCTCCATGGCTTTGGGGGAACGCAACACCTCTCTCGGCGGAATTATCTCGAGCAACACAAATTCAATGCCGGAGATAAAGTCCTGCTGAATATAATGCACCCAAAACCTCCAAGCTATGATGCCTAAGACCACTACCCCCGCGTAAGGGAGTATTGCCCGTAAGACATCAAAAGCAAGACCGAATAATGCATCAATCATTACTCCTTATTTTAATACAATAGAATTAGAAAGTAAAACTTAGCGCAAACTTTAAAAAAGTTAAACTGCGGAGTAAAGTCCGTTTTTATTCTTTTTGAAATATTTCGGATTTGCCAGATTTACCAGTATAGTGTTTTTCTTGAAATAGCGCTCTTTCATAACTTTCTCCACAACTTTTTCTTTTTCCATTGGTCCCTCTTTTTTTAGAATGTCGCGAATCACATCGCGCGCGATACCGGTTTTGTAACCCCATTCTGCGAGCGCGTAGAGTCCACGACCAACAAGCACAAACCGAGGGTCTTTGATGAGTTCGTTGTGAGTGGTAGCGTAATGCGCCTTTCTGCTAAAAGTCTTGGCTATAGCATCCGTAACTTCTTTGAAGTGCATCGGGGAACCATGGCGACGCATCACTAAATACGCGTAGTCTTTCACCCCGCGTGTGCGCACATTTTGTGAACTTGATTTTCCCCATTCCCCAAGAGGATTTTTAGAAATCTTTTTGGATATAGAAAGCCACCTTTTGGCAACCTCTTCATTTTTGTATTCTTCGGCAACATCTTTCATGTGCTCAAAAAATCTTTTGATTAGCTCGGTCTCCGGAATCAAGTCTTCGTCTTTCAAACTCGCATAAAGCTTTTTTAGTGATTCATGCACACGCAGAGCCATTTCATCGTCTATACTCCAACGAGTTTTGAAATGCTCATCTTCTTTGTGCTTTTTAAAGTGGTCGCATAGGGTGAGATGAAAATGAATATGGTTTTGCATTGCTTTGTCTTTGGAAAAATGATGCAGAAGGTCATGCTCGGAAACAATTCCACCTAGTTCGGAAACCAAATTTTTCAACTCATCAAAAAAAGCTTGCTCGTTTTTATAAACCGAAGACTTTCTTATCATATTGATAGCCCCCTCTTCTATCTGACGCACTCGCTCGCGAGTTATGCCATACTTCTTACCTATCTCCTCTAGAGTTTTTCTCTTTATATCACTAGAAAGACCAAAACGGCTCATGATAACATCGGACGCTCTGTCTCCTAGATGGGAAGTGATTTTTTTAGTAATTTGTTTCGGTTTAAATGATGTGGTGGGCATAAATTTATATAAGGGTCTGCAATGTTTTATTTCGTATACTTTGTTATTATACACAAAGTTGACTTAGTGTCAAATGTATTATAAACCTATTTCCCGCGCTCCGCTTTTACCCTACCCAACTCTGTAAGGTATTTCTTGCGAAGACGCACAGAATTTGGGGTAATCTCTAGATACTCATCAGAGCTCATTACTTCGAGTCCCCGTTCTATGTTCAAAATAAAGGCTGGTTTGAGATAAATTGCCTCGTCCGTCCCTGAAGCGCGCATATTGGTGAGTTGTTTGCCTTTGGAAGGATTGACCGTAAGATCGTCCCCTTTCAAGACGTTCCCAATGACCATCCCTTCGTAAACTTCCGCGCCGTGTTCTATATAAAGAAGTCCGCGGTCTTGGAGATTGGCCAGAGCAAAAGCCACTGCTTTGCCGGAAATCATGGAAATCATAGAGCCATATTCACGTTTTTTGATTTCGCCTGAATATTCTCTAAACCCGCTAACTCGGGAGGACATAATGCCTTCGCCCTTGGTATCAATAATAAACTCTCCGCGATATCCCAGCAGTCCGCGGGTTGGAATATCAAAAATAATTCTAGCTATACCGTTCTTTTCCCGCATATCTTTCATCAATCCCCGACGTTTGCCGATTTTTTCTATCACTCCGCCGGAATATTCCATCGGCACGTCTATCACCAGCTCTTCATAAGGTTCTTTTTTTATTCCGTTTTCTTCTTTTAAAATAACTTCCGGCTCGGAAACCTGCATCTCGTATCCTTCTCGGCGCATATTCTCTAATAGTATCGCTATATGAAGCTCACCCCGTCCGTAAATTTTGAAAAAAAATGGGCCAGTTTGATTACCTTGGTCGGGGGAAAAGTCAACTCGGAGCCCCACATTGATTTCCAACTCTTTTTCCAAGCGTTCTTTGAGTTGGCGAGATGTTACAAATTTTCCCTCACGTCCCGCAAAAGGAGAATCGTTCACTAAAAAATTTAAAGAAAGTGTGGGTTCGTCAATGGCGATATGAGGCAGTGCCTCCACGGACTCATTTTCACAAATAGTTTCTCCTATGAATATGTCCGGAATGCCGGCTATCATCACAATATCACCCGAAGTCGCCTCGGCGACGTCTTTCCTTGCTATCCCCTCAAAACTGAAGAGTTTTGTTATTTTACCGACCCGAGTGCCATTTTCTCCTGCCTGCGCAGGCAGGCCTTTTACAAAAGTTAGGCTACCGGATTTTATTCTTCCGGAATAAATACGCACAATCGCGAGCCTGCCTAAAAAATTATCATATGCTAAATTAAAAACCTGCGCCGACATTGGCTCATCTTCGCGGGTAGAAGCGACAGGCACTTTCTCTAAAATTAAATCAAGAAGCGGAGAAAGATCTTCCGATTTGTCTCCAAGATTTTTGAACGCTTTCCCCTCGCGCCCAATAGCGTAAATAGTATCAAAACTTGCTTGGCTTTCATTTGCTCCAAGCTCAAAAAAAAGTTCTAAAACTTCTTCGTGCACTCGGTGAGCATCAGCTGCTGGCTTATCTATCTTATTGATAACCACGATTGGCTTGAGTCCAAGCTCAAGAGATTTTTTCAACACAAACCGAGTTTGAGGCATAGGACCCTCAACGGCATCCACGAGTAAAAGCACCGAATCAATCGCGCGGAGCACTCGCTCTACTTCGCTTCCGAAATCCGCATGACCGGGAGTATCCACAATGTTTATTTTTGTACCCTTATAGGTAATAGAAGTATTTTTGGAGTAAATAGTAATACCGCGTTCTTTTTCTAAGTCGTTTGAATCCATAGACACACCCTCATCCAAAAGGCCTCCGTTTTGTTTCATCAAGGCGTCAGTGAGAGTGGTCTTGCCATGATCCACGTGTGCAATTATCGCTATGTTTCTGATTTCCATACTTGTGCGCCTTTGGCGTAAAATAAAAACCCGTGCGGGTTTCTATAAGAATAACACGAAAAAAATTATAAGGCAAATTGTGATATGATAAAGGGATGGAAAAAGCGGAAAAATTAAAAGAACTTCATGAAAAATGGCAGAAAGAATGTAAATGCGCTCTTAAAGACACAGGTGTGCGAGCCGTTTTTGGTGATGGCAACCCAGAGTCAGAGATTATATTTATCGGAGAGGCGCCGGGCAAAAAAGAAGATGAACTCGGTATTCCCTTCGTGGGCTCGGCTGGAAAATTTTTGAACGAAATGCTTGAAAATATAGGGGTGGAGCGCAAAGATATCTATATCACCAACATTGTAAAATATCGTCCGCCCGGCAATCGCGACCCAGAACCTGAGGAAAAGTCTGACTGTCGAGAGTGGCTGATAGAGGAGATAAATTTTATCAATCCAAAGCTACTAATATTTCTAGGCCGACATAGTATGAACGATTTTTTCCCGCTTGAAAAAATTTCAAACGTGCACGGCAAACTCTTAAAAAAGAAATTCAAAAACATTTCCTGCGAGTATTTTCTACCTCTGTATCACCCCGCCTCCGCCCTCTATGACGGCTCTATGCGCGAAGTCCTGATGACCGACTTCCAAAAGATTCCAAAAGTGCTGGAGAAAATAGATACGGGAATAACAACTTACGTCAAATAAAAAAATTCTTTACTTTTCATAATATTTACTATTATGACGGCCGTCAAGATAGTAAACTTACATTCTCTTACTACGAAAAACAAAATGCTGGTGCGCCGGGGTGGATTCGAACCACCGTAGCCCTAAGGGCGACAGATTTACAGTCTGTTGTATTTGACCACTCTACCACCGACGCATCAAAAAAGAACAACTATAAAATAGCACGAAAAAAACCTTTTTGCATCTTTTTTATATCTATACCTTGGATTTAGGCTGCACGCGGATAGAGCTTTTTACTTTGTTATTTTTCTTTTCAATCACCAATTCTTCCCCTTTCATGGAAACCAAGACAGTGTCGCCTTTTTTAACGCCGTTAGATATTATGTATGTCGCCACTGGATTTAGTATTTTAGTTTGAATCAAGCGGTTGAGCGGTCGCGCGCCAAAATGCGGATCATACCCGGCGCGTCCGAGATAAGTGAGAGCCGAGTCTGATACTTCCAAACTGATACCTTTGGCAATCAACCTGTCCTTTACCACTCCCACGCGAATATTTACTATTTCCTTTATCGCCTCGGACGAGAGAATATCAAAAACAATTATTTCATCCAAGCGATTGATAAACTCCGGTCGAAAATGATCCTTCAACGCTTCCAGTACTTTATCTTTCATCTGATTGTAATCCTGTAGTGCATTATTATTGGAAAATCCGATAGCTTCCATTTTATCAATAAATTGCGAACCAATGTTAGAGGTAAGAATAATGATAGTATTTTTGAAGTTCACCACCCGCCCTTTGCCGTCAGTGAGTCGTCCTTCGTCGATAACTTGCAGAAGCATATTGAAGACTTCTGGATGCGCTTTTTCAATCTCGTCAAAGAGAACCACGGCATACGGGCGATGCCGGACCGCTTCGGTCAATTGCCCCGCTTCGTCATAGCCCACATAGCCCGGAGGCGAACCGATCAATTTCGACATGCTGTGACGCTCCATGTATTCCGACATATCCACGCGAATCACCGCACGTTCGTCATTGAACATAAATTGCCCGAGCGCCTTGGTGAGTTCGGTTTTGCCCACGCCAGTAGGACCGAGGAATATAAACGAACCAATCGGACGATTTGGATCACCGATGCCGGCGCGGGAACGACGAATCACATCCGCAACCCTCTTTATCGCTTCATTTTGTCCTATCACTCGTTTCTTTAATTCTTCTTCCATTTTTTCTAGTTTCTCGCGTTCTTCTTCCAGCATCTTGGTAAGCGGTATGCCGGTCCAGCGCGAAACAACTTCGGCAATATCTTCCGCGGTGATTTCTTCTTTTAAGATTCTCCTTGATTTTTGAAGTTTTTTAAGTCTGATTAATTTCATCTCAAGTTCTTTTTTGAGAGCAGGAATTTTGCCATAGCGGATCTCGGCTGCGCGAGCCAAGTCCGCGCGCATCTCTGCGTTTTCCGCTTCGATGCGCATGATTTCCAGCTCTTTTTTGATAGAACGAATTTCTGTCACTGTGGAGCGTTCATTTTGCCATTTAAGTTCAAGTTCTTTGGTTTTTTCATGTAAATTGGCTATTTCTTTGTCTATCTCCTTGATTCTCTGCTTGATTTCTTTTTCTTTTTGTTTATCACCGCTCGAATCTGCCACTTCTTTTTTGAGCGCTTCTTTTTCAATTTCAAGTCGCATGATTTTCCTGTGCGCCTCTTCCAAGACCGGTGGCTTGTTTTCAAGTGAAATTTTCAAAGACGAAGAAGCCTCATCTATCAAGTCCACTGCCTTGTCCGGCAAAAATCTATTCGTGATATAGCGCGCGGAGAGATTGACTGCGGAAACAATAGCATCGTCCGTGATGCGCACCCCGTGAAAAAGTTCGTATTTTTCTTTAAGTCCTCGCAGTATCGCAATCGCATCTTCAAGTGATGGCTCTTCCACGTACACCGGCTGAAAACGACGCGCCAGCGCCGGGTCTTTTTCGATATGTTTTTGATATTCGCGGAGCGTGGTCGCGCCGATTGCTTTAAGTTCCCCACGCGAGAGCGCCGGCTTTAGCATATTGGACGCATCCATGGTGCCTTCCGCTCCTCCGGCGCCGACAATAGTATGAATCTCATCAATAAAGAGAATTACTTTTCCCTCCGCTTTTTCCACTTCTTTCATGATTCCTTTCAAGCGCTCTTCAAATTCTCCTCGATATTTCGTGCCAGCAATAAGCGAGCCCAAGTCAAGCGAAACGAGCTCCTTGTCCTTGAGCGACTCCGGAACATTATTTTTGGCAATTCGTAGCGCCAGCCCTTCTACTACGGCAGTCTTGCCCACACCCGCCTCGCCTATCAATATCGGATTATTCTTTGTCCGGCGAGAGAGCACCTGCATAATGCGCATAATTTCATTATCTCGTCCGATGACAGGGTCTAGTTTGTCTTCGCGCGCGAGTTTGGTAAGATTGCGCGTGTATTTCAAAAGCTGACGAAACTTTTTTGGTTCCGACACATCGGTAATATTTTGATTGCGAAGCTCTTCCAGCACCTTCATGATAGCGTCTTTACCTATCCTAAATCTCGCCAAATTTTCATGCGCCTCGCCCGGAACATCCAGTATCGCCATAAACAAATGCTCAGTAGAAACAAAATCGTCTTTCATAGTCTCTGCGAGTTTGACCGAGCGGTCTATCACTTGCGCCAAATCCGGATTGAGATAAATCTGATACGACGGTGAAAGTGTGTTTTGCGTTTCGGGAAGCTCAATCGCTTCGAGTACTGAATCAGTAAGTAGCATCGTGTCAACTTCTAATTTATCTAAAATCGAATTCACCATGCTCTCTTCTTGTAAAAGAAGCGCGGCGAGTAGATGCATGGAGGAAACGTGGTTTACTCCGCGCTCAATAGCGAGCTCGTGCGCTTTCTTGATGGCATCTTTGGCTTTAATTGTGAATCTGTTTAATGGTGGCATAATAGTTAGGTTATAGGTTCTAGTGTCTAGTAATAAATTATGGGTTGGGTGGAGGTGGAGGTGGAGGTGGAGAAGTGTCGGTATCTGTATTTGGGTCCGGGTTCGGCGGAGGAATAGTTTCGGGCTTGGCCAATTCAACAATAGTAAAATCTTTTTCTTTTTCCACTGTTATCTTGGAAACTTTCTGTTCGCCTAAAATACTTTTTACAACATATACTTCCCCTTCTTTCGGTTCTTCAATTACGGAGGCTATGACGACTTTGTTATCACCTAAAAATAATCCGGTCCCTAAAATTTTATCTTCGCTCCCGTCGGCATTTGCTCCTTTCAAAAATAAAGTGACCACGAGCGGTTTTATGGCTTTCAAATCTTCCAACAACTTTTTCTGTTCAGCGGATAATTCTTGAGTCTTGATAATTGTCTCTCCGGGCACAATTTTCTCCACTGTCTCTCGCACTATCTGGGTCACCGGAATGGTGACAGACTCGGGGGCTTGTTCCATCAAAGTCACCGTGGTTATGCCGGTGGCAATAGAAATAACGAAAGAAAGCAGTATCGCCAAAAGTATCAGCTGTGATTTGTTTAAATCCTTTAGGTCCATCCCGTACGAAATCCTACTATTATTTTTTCTAGTAAGACTTATTTTACCTCATAAGTGAACCCCGTAATTTCGTACGGGATCCATACCCTAACTATACCACTTTTTTAATTTTTTCAAAATATTAAAAATAAGACTATTTATATATCTCATGAGTACCGATGTTAATAAAATCAACAAATTCTTTGCCAGAAAATGCAAACATGATTCTATGTTGCCCTATCACGGTAAATGCCCAATATTCTTTGTATTTTCCGTGAAGTTTATGAGTATCGAGTCGAGTGTCAAAAGGATTCTTTTGAAAAATCTTTTCTCTTTCTTCTGCTTTTGTTTTTATCATCTTTGGCATCTTTTTATATGCCTTTTTAAATTTAGATGTAAAACGAATTATCATATTTACCTTAAACTTGATAAAGATTTTGATATTTTCAGTTTACCTTGTTTTTTTTCTTTTTTATAAATAGCTATTGCTTGATCCGTGTCTTCTTCTTCAAATAATCTTTTTTTCCACTGCTTACCAATGTCAAGAAAACTCTCGTATTCTTTGCGAGGTATAATGACCAAATCATCATTGGATATAAAGTTTTTAGGAATGGTTATAGTAGCCATATACAAATATTAACAATTAATGGATAAAAAATCAAACACAGCACAATTCTAATAATACCACTTTCTGAGTTTGGACAAAATGCTTTCCATAACTTTGACCGTGTGGTCAATATCTCTCTTTTCAGTGTCTCTTCCGAGCGAAAATCGCAAGCTGGTTAGATTTTCTTTGCGCAATGCCCCGATCACGTGCGACGGCTTTTTGTCACCTGATTTGCAAGCGCTTTTTTCGGAAATGTAAATCCCACGGGCGGAGAGCTCGAGCACCAGCAGGTCGCTTGGAATTTTAGCAATTGTGATATTCACATTGTTTGGTAGTCTGTCTTCCTTATCGCCATTTAAAACTATTCTATAATTCTGCAGAATTAGAGAATGCTCAAGTAAGTGCAAAAAATAATCACGCAGTTTTGTTAAACGTTTTGTTTCGCTCTCTTTCATACTCTCTGTGATTTGGAGCGCCTCCGCGAGCCCCACTATAGCAGGCAAATTCTCTGTCCCCGAGCGCATTCCAAACTCTTGCTCTCCGCCATACACTATATCTCCTATCGGTGTTCCTTTTCTTATGTATAGCGCCCCCACTCCTTTCGGCCCATAAATTTTCGCGCCATTGAAAGACATCAAATCCACACCCAGCTTTTGCACATCTATCGGCAAATAATTCATCGCTTGCGTAGCGTCGGTGTGAAAAAAAGGCAAAAGTGGTAATTTAGAGGCTTGGGAGAGCGACGGCTCGAGCACGAGGAATTTTTCAGCAGAAAAATATCCGTACTCTAAATTACCACTTTTGCCTTTTCTATATTGCCTTATCTCCTTCGCAATCTCCCTTATCGGCTGAATCGTGCCGATTTCGTTATTGGCATACATTACCGAAACCAAAACAGTATTTTTCTTTATCGCTTTTTTAATTTTTTTAGGGTCTACTATTCCATTCGGTTCAACTGGAATGTAGCTAACCTCTGCACGTTTAGTTTTTTCTAAATGCTTGCAAACTTCCAGCACGGAGGCATGTTCTATGTTCGTCGTAATTATGTGTGGAGCAAGCAAGCGATTTTTTAGTGTCTGGTTGAGACCGCTCTCCTTAGAAGATAATGCGCGGGCGACCCGAAGACCGAAAAAATCGCTTGCTTGCATAGCACAGATAACTCCAAGTACGCCCAGATTATTGGATTCCGTAGCTCCAGAAGTAAAAATTATCTCTCTTTTTTGCGCTTTTAAAATTTCCGCCACACGCTCACGCGCGTCCTCTAAAATTTTTTTATTTTGCACACCCAGTTCATGTATTGCGCCGGTATTGGCAAAATGCACACTGGAGACTTTAGCTATAATCTCTAAAACTCGCGCATCAATCGGAGTCGCCGAAGCATTGTCTAGGTATACCCCGTTAGTAGATTTTGGTAATACTCGCTTTGCGAGCGCACTTTGTGCCTTACCAAAACTCACTACAGGGTATATTATTTTCTTTTTTCCGTTTGATTTAGACATAAAAGTAGTATATATTGAAAAGACATGGATCCCGTACGAAATTACGAGCTCCATTTACAACATAACATAATTCTGTCTCAAAAAATAATGACGGGATTTCGTACGGGATGGATATAAAGCTTCAGATAATTTTGTTTGCTTTCATTCTTCTGGCTATTTTTGCCGGTATTTTTTGGATTATCAAAACCGAAAGACGCTTGAAAAGATTTTTCCTCGGTAAAAAGGCAAAGGATTTGGAAGACACTATAACTTTGCTTGAAGAAAACATCACCAAACTAAATTCTGCCAAAGAAAATATTGAAACAGAACTAAACCTCGTTAATCAGAAACTAAAAAAAAGCATTCGCGGGCTGGAGACTATTCGCTTCAACCCTTTCCCCGACCAAGGCAGTAATCAAAGTTTTGCCATCGGAATACTCAACGAAGAGAAAGACGGCGTAGTGCTTTCAAGTTTGTATTCTCGCGAACGTATGAGTGTCTTTGCTAAACCAATCAAGGCAGGTAAAAGTGAATACGAACTCACAATAGAGGAAAAAGAAGCGCTAAAAAAAGCAGAAGTATAGAAAACTTGTCCCGTACTAAATTTTTGACTACGGGACATAAGGAAAAGAATTATTATTAAAATTTTAGTATGGGATGCAAAATAAAATAACTACAACCGAGAGACCACCAGTAGTGGTAATAATGGGGCATATAGATCACGGCAAATCTACTCTCCTCGACTACATCAGAAAAACCAATGTGGTAGACAAAGAAGTAGGGGGCATCACTCAATCCATTTCTGCTTATGAAGTGGTGCACAAAGATGAAAAAGGTGAAGATAGAAAAATAACTTTCTTAGACACCCCGGGACACGAAGCGTTTTCAAAAATGCGCGAGCGTGGCGCCAAAGTGGCAGACATTGCTATCTTGGTAGTTTCAGCGGAGGATGGTGTAAAACCGCAAACGATAGAAGCGTGGAAAACCATTGTGGAAAGTAAAACGCCATGCATCGTGGCTATCAACAAGATAGACAAGCCCGGCGCGGATGTGGAAAAAACAAAAATAGCGCTCGCTGAAAATGAAATTTACTTGGAAAACTATGGCGGGCAAGTTCCTTTTGCGCTTATTTCTGCCAAAGTCGGCGAAGGGATAGACGAACTTCTTTCTCTGATCAATGTCTTGGGAGAATTAGAAAATTTTACGGGTAGTCCCGAAGAGAATGCGACTGGTTTTGTGATTGAAAGCAACCTTGACCCAAAACGCGGAATCCAAGCAACGCTCATCATCAAAAACGGCACTCTAAAAAAGGGAACGGTGGTTGTGGTAGAGGACAGTATTTGCGTTGTGAAAATAATGGAGAACTTTCAGGGTAAGAATATTGCCGAGGCCTCTTTCTCTTCCCCGATACGATTAGTGGGTTTTGATAAAATGCCCACCGTCGGCGGAGAATTTAAAACTTTCGCAAAAAAAGAACAAGCCGAGAAATATGCAAAAAACTTCAAAGAAAATTTATTCTCCAAAGGAAAAATAGAAGTAAAAGATATGTCTGGTAAAAAAATAATACCAATAATACTCAAAGCGGATGTGGCGGGAACACTGGAAGCCATAGAAAAAGAAGTCGCGAAAATTACCAGCGAAAGCGCAGAATTTAAAATTGTCGTTGGTGGAGTGGGACCCATAGGAGAGGCAGATATAAAACAAATCAGAGTCAGTGGAGATGAAATTGTAGTCGGCTTCAATGTTAAGTGTGAGAGTAACGCCAAAGATATAGCAGAGCGCAACGGCATCACAATTTCCAATTTTGACATTATTTATAAACTGACCGAATGGTTGGAAGGAGAGATGGAAAAAAGAAGACCGAGGATTGAGACCACGGAGGTAAGCGGTAAAGCAAAAATCCTAAAAGCTTTCAGTCGCACCAAGGAACGCCAGATACTGGGAGGCAAGGTCACCGAGGGACAAGTAGAGCTAAACGAGACTGTAAAAATCATGCGCCGAGATTTTGAAATAGGGCGCGGAAGAATTGTAAACTTGGAAAAAGGAAAAGCAAAGACTAGTGCGGTTGAAGAAGGCGCGGAATTTGGTATGATGCTAGAATCAAAAATAGAAATAGTCCCCGGAGATATCATAGAAGCGTCAAGTGTCAAGCAAGTATGAACAATAGACAAGAAAAAGTGACCAATTTAATAAAGGAACTGGGGGCGCAATTTCTGGGAAGAGAAAACAACAAGACCTCGCTTATAACCGTCACTTCCGCTACGGCTTCTCCCGACCTTAAGCGCGCCACTATTTTCATCACCGTCCTCCCCGAAGAGAAAGAGCATGAGGCGTTGGATTTTGTAAAAAGAAAACGAGGGAGTTTGCGCGAGTTTCTGAAAAAAAAATTGGAAATAAAAATAATTCCTTTTATAGATATTGAAATAGACCAGGGTGAAAAGAACCGCCAAAAAATTGACGAACTGCTCTTTAAAAAGTAGGATAATAGGACGGCCTGGTCGCCAAGTAGTAAGGCAACTCTCTGCAAAAGAGTTATACGTGGGTGCGATTCCCACCCAGGCCTCCAAGTTTAAATTTTAATAAACTTCTTTGCGTAAATTTTTGTTTTTGCAGAAAAAGTATTGTTGTCATCATTGTCAATCACAATTTCAGCAGAGGCTCCCGCGTGATCAATTTTATTTTTTAGTGGGTATTTAATACCCTCACGATCAAGTAATGTTTGCAATTGTGAAGTATCTCCATCAGTCCAAAGTGTAACATTTTTTCCTTGTGTTTCAAGGTCCTTAAGCATATCAAGTGTTTTTCTATTGAGTTCTTCTCCATTAAATAGTGTTCCCTCAATATCACAATACACACCTTCGATATTTTGACCCTTCATAACTTCGGGAACATTTTGCCGTATCGCAAATAAAAACTCTAAAATTTCTTTGTCTGTTTTATCGACTAAAGCAGGAAAATATTTTTTAGATTCTGCAATCATTTGAACAAGTCTATTTGGATCTGCTTGTGAAATATCTTCGGCAGATCTAACATCACTAATTGCATGCAAAAGGTACGCTACTTTACGTTCAATTTCTTTATCTTGTATTTCTTGAAGTATTTGACCGCTTATTTTTTCATTTTCATTTTTGCGTAACGCATTTATTGCATCTTCGGGCGTAAAGGGTAGGCGAGCAAATTTTGTATTTTCCTTAGCTAGCAATAAGTCAATTTTAGGCTTAACTTTTCTTATTGAATCTAAATCAGAAAAAGCATACACTAAAATTTTTCTCATGTTATCTTGCCTCGTCAAATCTTCAGCAGTATCTACACCAGAGAATTCTGTTCTATTGTGTCTAGAGGTTTTTATTTCAACATTAATAAAAGCAGAATTATCTAATCCATTTAGATCAAGTGTTGCAAAATTCTTTTTTAAAGATTCAATAAATCTTTCATTATCATCATAAAAAGTGAATGTTTTTAAAATTTCAAGATTTTTTTGATTACCTATCCCTGCTCCTTCTTGGGCACCAGGAGAACTACCAGTTCGTTTTTTTTCCATAGATTTTATGATTTAAGTTAATAATACAATTAATAACATCTAGTGTTCCATCATATGAATATCTGAAAATCGATAATCTTGAATTCTGTTATTTTTAAATAATTTATCCATCGCTTCATCTATACTTGGTTTAATCTCTCCATCAAGTGGAATTTCAGATGCATCTTTTTTACTTAAAGTGCTAACAATAACTTTATTCTCTTTCATATCAAACATAACAGTTTCCCCAATTCCAATCGTGCCCCAAGCTTTAAGAATATTTTCTTTTGTAAGAAGATCGGAAAAACTTCCTAATTTATCTCCAGACTTTATTTCAGAAATTTTTTCATTTGCTAGAATTATGGTAAAAAGTAATTTGTCTTGAGCAGAGCCGTAATTTAAAAAAAGTCCATTTTTATAAGATCTATTATTTATATCTACATTTAATAATGTTAAATTTCTATTTATTAATAAAGATAGAAGTTGTTTAGTTTTTTCTATACTATAAACAAAACTGGGCTTATCGTCTTTATTTATATTTGTACTATGTTCGTTTTGATTAGATTTTCCTAGCATTTTATTTTATATTAGTTAATAATTTATTAATCATCATACAGAACAACTTCCCTCCTTTTCCAATATTATACTACAAATACTATGCAGAAGTCAAAAATAAGCCTTATCTGTGTATATCTTGTTGTTTATAAGCCCTTCAAGTTCTTTCTGTAGCAAATTTTGAGAATATAAAAAATATCAAAGTTTGTAAATTAATGATAAAAAATGTTAGAATGCTCGGTAATTGCCCGGGTGGCGGAACTGGTATACGCGCACGACTTAAAATCGTGTCCCTTACGGGATGTGGGTTCGACCCCCACCTCGGGCACAAATCAAATGAATTACTAAAAATAATCAGGCATCCTAGTAAATCGGCGATGCCAGAGATAATAGACAACTGCAATCAATAAGAAAATATAGAATAGAATTGGCCCCGGCAGATAGAGGTCAGCCATCTCGTAGAGGCTAATCCAGCTCAAAGAAATTGAACCGTTGACTGTGGCCACATTATCAAGTAGTCGTATTATTTGATTAAACGTGATCACACTAAGTATAATGCATCATGAGAGCATTTTGTTACAAATAACAATTTATGTTGAGAATACTTAAAAAAAATGTTATAAACTAAAAGGCAAAAGAGTTTGAATATGAAATTGCGCCCATAACTCAGCTGGTAGAGTAGCTCCCTCTTAAGGAGAATGTCCCAGGTTCGATCCCTGGTGGGCGCACAACAAATATAAATTTATCTTTTATAATACCCAGTTGGTATATGCTATATGTTTTAGTATAATTAATATATGGCTCATAGAAAAAGTAATGTCAAATTGATTTGGAATAGTAACTTTGCATATATAATTGGCGTAATATCCACTGATGACAATCTGTCTAGTGATCTGAGACATTTGATTATTACCTCAAAAGATTACGAAATGGTTAAAAATTGTAAACAATATTTAGGGATCAATAATAAAATCACTCGAACATCAAGGGGAGGATCAAAAGAAAAAAAGTACTATATGTTACAATTTGGGGATAAAAATTTCTTCGAATTTCTGCTAGATTTAGGACTAACTCCTAGAAAATCGAAAACAATGTCTGAGTTAAGAATACCCAAAAAATACTTTGCAGACTTTTTCAGAGGATGCATAGATGGTGATGGAAGTATATCGATATCAAAACACCTAGAAAGTAGCCATCCTCAGTACAAAATACGCTTATGTTCAGCTAGTAATAAATTTTTAGAATGGATACTAATGTCATGCCATAGTTCTTTTAATACCAACGGTGGTTCGATATCAAAAACAGATAAATCTTCTGTTTACACTCTAACCTTCGGTAAAAGTGATAGTATAAAAATACTAAAGATGATTTATTTTAATAATGTGATATGCTTATCAAGAAAGAAAAAGGTGGCATTAAAAATATTGGGCGGGTGGCGTAATTGGTAGCCGCGCTAGTCTTAGGAACTAGTGGAGTAATCCATGGGGGTTCGATTCCCCCCTCGCCCACCAGCACAAAATGAGTAGCATTTTGTGTGACTCGAAAGCCGGAGCATAGCGATGCGAGGCGGGGTCGCAGGATTTTTCAGCAGAAAAATACCTGTGACCGAGTCCCTCCCATAATGAATTCACTGTTTAGACTCTAAATTCCTTTCGTAAAAAGCCATTTTTTACCTCTATTTTTTCTTCCTCATATATTTTTGTATAGGAACCATCTTGATTTTTCTTTTCAATGTTCACTGTATACACGCCATCTGGCACTAAACAATAATAGTGCCCAATACGATCTATGATTTTATGGGTCACCTCTTTTCTGTCTTCGGACTTTACTCGTAAAATACCATAAGCTATCGGCAAATTTGTATCTTTAAAAAAAACCGAGCCTCTGGCGTGACCTCTCCACGCCTTTCGATTGCTCAAAAATAAAATTATGTACAGAGCTAGAATAACAACATTGTGGATTTTAATCGGCTCACCAAATAAAACCAACACTGAAGTTACAAATCCCACAAAAAAAGTGACATTAATAATCTGACCCAGGGCCTTGTCTCCCGCGTGGTAGAATTGATACTTGTATTGTTCTTGCTTGGCAAATTCATGCCAATCAAAATCCAAGCGTTGCATTGGAATATTGTTGATTATTACAGCGTCATTTTTTTTGATTTCAATAAAATTTCCAAAATACAAATCGTTGTACACCACATCGCTCCCTCTGCCAAAAAGTTTACTGGACGGGAAAATATAACCTTTTTTCTTGGCTGTAATATGATAAAAGCCTGGTTCCACTAAGAATCCATACCTGCCGTCCTTGTCTGTAAGACTCGTTGCTACGATTTTATTATCTACATCCAACATGGAAATACTGGCGCCATAAATCGGCTCCTTGGTCTCATCGTCATAGACTGTACCCCATGGATGGCGCCATTTTTTGATTCCCAGACCATAGAGAAAAAGAGCCCAGAGCCGTATGACTATGTCGGTTATACCGGAAGGATTTGTGAAAACAATCCGTAAAGCATTTACTGAACCCAGAAAAACAACACCAAACAAAGCCATGACTTTTGAAAAATAAAAGGCACTGAAAACAACCAAAAGCAAAACGCTTATTGAAATCAATATAAACTTTTTATGCATAATGATTTATACCTTTCTTTTTAAAGCCTCATGCTTGCGCAGAAATAGGTAGGAAGTTACCACTAACTACAAAATATCAGAAACGCAGTTGCTGACGCTATCCACGGGGCAGGATTCGCATAGGATAGATAATGATCATCCAACCATACAAGATGATCGTGCCAACGTTTACAAGCCTTGTCACTCATTCCCCAGGCAATACTTGAACCTGCTGAAGCAGACTGTGGTTCCACAGTATCAATTTGGCAATTCGCTTTATAAGCCTTCATCTCATCCAAATTCATCTTTACTCCCAAGTTTAAAACTGAATTAAGTGCAATCTTGTAATCTTCACTTGAAACCTTCATTTTTTCGACACCTTCATCTATATACGCTATGATTTGAGCTTGCTGTTCCTCGGTTGGATTGGGTAAAGCCATTAAGTCATCCAAGGAATCATCAAAAAAATCTTCATATGGAATTTTACTATAAAGGTCACTGCCTGCCTGAAGTAAGGTACAAAATTTCTCTTGTACATCGGGGTTTAGGGTAGTGCTTTCTTTGGTCGATGTTGGAGTAACACCAGCCTTTGAAACAACGCTAACTATTATGATAATAATTACTACGGCTAACGAAACAAGCATTACAGCTGATTTTTTTAACATATATTATAAGTTAATTTTAAGTTAATAATAAATCTGCCATAATTATACAACTTTCTTTTAGATAATTGCACCATTGTTGGGGATAAATTACTGTTAACTTTTAGTCGATCCTTACGAAATTTTGCGAAGTAAAATATTTGAGTTCGAGTCTCCCTCCCAGCACAACTTCATTTAAAAAATATTTCTTTCCTTTTTACCTCTTTAAGACAAGCATTTTTATGTTTCTTACCAATCTTCTCGCAAAGATTCTCTCCGGCGCTTAGAGACCCCTCTTGGAGAATATACATGCCGACAGCTCCTCCGATGCAAGCTTCTTGTTTTACGTATGACCCGGCTTGCGCGCACAATTCCAAAACTGCTTCTGGCGTATGCATATTCTTTTTCATAGCCTCCATGCCTATCCCTCGCAAGCAATCCATTTCATAACCCAATTCAGCTTTTTTACATTCTTTAAATATATCTACAAAATTTTTACCTAGAGTTTGAGAAAAATAAACGGGAGCATATAAATGACAATCTCCTTTAGAGCTTTTTCTGATTTTGCAAGTATTGAGAGGGTTGGCAGAATCCACATATTCTTTTTCTTTAGCAAGCTCTTCTTTGTTGAAGAATTCCATATAAGCCCCATTTTGACAACTTGTAATCCCCGCCCCCCCATCCAAATTCTCTTCGCAAAGATTTAATGTTTTATCAATATCGCCCCCCGTAAAATACATAAAGCCATGTCCAATGCCATGGTTGCAATTCCATAAATCAATTCCTCTTTTGTTCTCTGCGTAATTTTTGCACTCTTTACCCAAATCAAACACAAGATTATCGCTAGACTTAAAATATTCTTCAAACAGCCCATGAATATATCCGGAATTACAAAAATCTTCTTGATACTCTACGGCTTCATGGAAGCTCTTATATTTCTCGTATCCGGCATGCCCGATAATATGTAAAAAATCATGGCACTGATCTGATATCTTTTGATTGAGTAAGGATAAATCTTGTAATTCCCTGATGGCTTGTCGAGGATCAGAGTCTTCTACAATTTTTTCTAATTTATCTTTCAACTCTTCATATTGTTTTACATCAAGAGCATTACTTCCTGTGAGTAAAAATTGTTCGAAGTCTTTTTGAAAAACAGTTATTACTCCTTCAAACTGTGGCCACAGGTGATCATGAAATTTATATGTACCAACTTTATCAAAGACAAAAGACCATGTTTCTTCTTTTTTTATTCCTTTACAGGCATCAAAAGATTTCGGCGAGAAAAGAGGGTCACAATGCGTTTTCAGGTTAGTGCCATCATAAAGAATATGACTCGGATGATCGTTCCCTGCCGGCCAATGCTCTTGCTCTCCTATATTTACAAAAATAACTTCCGTGCCGACTTGAATGTTTATTTCGCTTGGGGTAAAACCTTTTTCATTTATATGAACCGTCACAGAAATCGGAACGCTTTCTCTGAAAGTAAAAATGTTTGGGAATAATAAAAAAGAGATAAATATAAATGCCAAAATACCCCATAAAATAAGCCGTTTTTTTGATAAAAATTGTCTGTTCACCTTCTAAATACTAGCACTTTAGGCAGAGTTATCCAAAGCTTGACATTTTACTCTAAATATGCTATACTACCCTTATGAGTAAAATCAATAAATTTAATACGAACAATTTAATAATTTCTGCCCTAATATTTATAGGCATTTTGCTTGTAGCTGTTATTGTTACTCTACCCCTTCAAACAAACGCCTGGAACGGTTACAGTCAAGAGAGTGAAGGTATTTTTCATACTTACAATTCAGCTTCAAATAGTTATCCCGGAAACGTAGTTGTCAGCGGAAATTCTTCTGTTCAAAACCCTGTCCCCGTAATCACTTCTCTAAACCCAAGCATTATAGCTTACAAATCCGGCGGGAGGGCAATCACAATCACCGGGGAAAACTTTATCCCGAGTTCAGTAGCTAGAATAAACAACTCCGACCGTCCGACGACTTATGCGAGCTCTACTAGTCTGGTGGTCAGATTAAACTCCTCGGATAGTTCAAAATTGGGAGATAACCTTATTACTGTCCGTAACCCAGGCCCAGGTGGAGGATTCTCAAATATAGCTATTCTTGAAGTCAGTAAAAATGTTGACGCTTCCGGCAGTATAATTAATGATGATAACGGAAGTGTCTTGGGTGCAAGCGCAGTAGGATCTGGATTTATGCCTTCTACATTTCTCCAGTGGCTTTTCCTTGCAATCCTGATACTCTTTATCCTCATACTTTGGAGAAAGACTTTCGCTAAGAAAAACGAGAAAACACCTCTCAAGCACGCTTAAAGTAACTCTTATAATTTAAGACCAAAAAACGTCCTGAGCTTACTAGTGAAGGGCGTTTTTTGCTTTACCCCGTACCAAGCTTTGCTTTGGTTCGGGGTTGACTTTTTCTATCTTTTGTGCTATACTCATGAAGTAAACTGCACTTTGAAAAAAGTTTATGGCTATTCAAATAAGGTTTCTTGTGACTCTATTTAGAGAGTTGGGGAAATCTTAATGGATAGTCATAAAAAATAAAAAAACAAAATAATGAAAGACGAAGAAGCAAGAATCGAAGCCGCCGAAAAAAATCTGGAGGTTCAAACACAAGAAGAGATACTTGTAAAATTTTTTATAAGTATTGTGCTAGTAGGAATACTCAGTTTTTTATTAATCTTGGGAGTATTTGAAATAGCAGGAACTTATTTCAGGATTTTGGCCTGTGCGACATGCCTTATTGTAATTTACAAATTCTTTTTTGCAGCACCGGAAGCATACCACGCTTACTTGTTGCAGGACGGATTCAACTACAAGTACAGAGCAAAATTCAAATTTGGAATAAAACTTCCTTGGGAAGATGTCATAGAGATCATAAATCTAAAATCTATGGCACTGATTGAAATTCCACAAGTTTTTTCAACAAATGATGGAGAAGCTAAAGGCACATTTTCTCTCCGTTACAAAGTAGATGCGGGAGGTCCAAGAGATCCACCGGAAGATAGATCCCTTAATCTAGCCATTTTCTGTTCTAATGAGGACGACGCAGTGCAAGAAATGGTAGAAACCCGTTGTTTAGGGATACTTCGTAGCGACTTCAACAGTAAAACTACTGATGCAGTAGTGCAGACTGATTCGGAAGCAATTAGTGAGCTCCTGGATGAACAGTTGAAAATAATCGAGAGGCGTCTAAAAGTAAAAGTTCAAGAAGTGGAACTCAAGGATCTTGACTACACTCCTGAAACTCAAAAACTAAAGAATGCAGAGTTTAAGGGAGTGGTACTATCCGGGATTGTGGCACATCTCATGGATCCTTCAGGTGGAGGATATACGAACCGTAAAAAAGCGGAAGAAGATGCAATACTTTTAATGCCAGATGTTAAGCTCGATAAAAAACAAATCGAGATTGTAGACCTCAAAGAAATTGCAACGTCAGTTGTTGAAGCTATTTTCGAAAATCTAAAAAAAGACTAAAAGATGGCACACGATTCAAAAAGTTCATCTAAAGAGAAGGAAGCTCCTTCAAAAACACCTAGTAGGATTAAAGTCTCCAAAGAGAGAGAAAATCCTATGGTCTGGATCTGGAGAGCTCTTATATTTATTATTGTTGTCTCTCTCATCTTAGGCATTAAAGACTGCGCAGGTTGCGGTAGCAAGTCTACCAGCGACGATAGCACCGAAAACGAAGACAGGACGGAAGTGCTTGTATATGAATTGGTGAATGTCAATGGCAAGACATACCAAGACAGCCTCGCTCGAGGCTTTGCTGGTTATCAAAGCAAAAAGCACTCCGACCCGTTTATATTTGAGATTACTGAAGAGGTGCTCAAAAAGGGAGACTTGGACCGAGACATCCGATTTGAGTCTGACTACTCTATAGTAGTCATGCTCCCGGAAAGAGATTTCCCGAACAAATGGTTCACCGTATACTACTGCGGTGAAGGACCATTGGTCATTTCCAAGCCAGTTGGCTTGGGAAAGGTTTACATCTACAAGTCAAAGGAGCCGATTCCTTGTTTGTAGACAAAATGTAGACAAAACGATATGCACAAAGGGCGGACTCATGACTGAGCTCCGCCCTTTTTTTTAATTCCAAATTTATTTTCTTTTTTCTACGGCGGGACGTAAGGAGACTGTACAGGAAAATCTTGCAGATGAACTGTCCCCCCCACGGTCGAACTATCGGGCGTCACGTCTTGTTCCAGTTTAAAAGTACTTACCAATAAATTTATGAGCGCCCAAACGCAGAACATTATCGTGAGCCCCACGAGCCCCCAAATCATGTGCTTTTTGCCATCGGTTCTTTTCTGTTCGTTCTCTTGGTTAACTAAAAACATAACTATTCCATAGAGAAATACCACAAAAGCGATAGCGAAAAGAAGCACAATAAGAGGGTTTAAAATAAACTTGTTGACATTGCCGATAAACGAATCAACGCTGGCATAAGCTATTTTAACCAAAAAGAAATCGTGGAATAAATCAGAAATAATATTCATTATACTAAATTAACAAGGCACTCCGGGTGATGGAATACAAGGAATCTGCACAGTACCTTGACTAGGATTACTAAGACCGAAAGTATTTTTCAAGATACTTACGAGGCCCCAGATAGAAACTATGACTACAAGTCCGATAAGACCCATAATCATTTTGTCTCGTCCTTTACTCTTTCCTTCATCGTCTCCAGCGAGAATATAAGAAGCAACTCCCCAGATAAAGTAAACGACAGCCAAGGCTATCAAGATAGGCATTATTGTGTTTAATAATTCTCCTATTTTACACAACACTGCGCTCAAGTCTCCACTTCCACATAAGGATGGGTTCATAACAATTTCAAATTTTAAATAATAATAATTTACCTCGACCTTTTATATTAACTTAATGAACACTCTATCTAAAAAGACACCGATTCAATTATATCACAAGCAAAACGCCCTACAAGGGATTACGGCTGTTCGGGCAGTCCGGGGATAAACAAGGTATTGGAAGAATTCGGGACAATAGTCCTTCTCAAAATAAGCACCAGTCCCCAGACAGAAAACATCACCACCAAGCCTATGAGCCCCCAAATCATAAATTGCTTGCCTTGGGTCCTTTTGGTCTCATCTGCGCTATTCATAATAAATTGCATCACTCCCCAGATGAAAACAACAAAAGCCAAAGCGAAAAGAAGCGGGACTACTGACCTCGCCAAGATACAAGTGAAATAATTGAATATCCCCTCGAGCCCGCCGGCAGTGGCATAAGCCGTAGAGCAGGTCGTGGTGGATGCACCACCGCCACCCCCACTCCCACCGCTACCCCAATCGCCTCCTTGACCAAATTGAGCAGTAGACAAAATTGGTAACAAAACTAAAACTAAAGTAAATACTATCAAACCAATTTTTATAATATTTTTATTTTTCATATTTAATCTGCCTTTGGCAGAAAAAGTTACTTGTAATCATTCCAATTTAGGTATAGTTGTGACAATAAGTTCCGCTATCGCCCAAGCTCCGAGCAAGACTGCAGCCCCGACCAAACTCCACAGCAAGGCGTCTTTGGCTTTGGTCAATTTCTCGGGATTACCCATGGCAGTGACGAAAAGAAAGCCGGAGTAAATAATTGCCAACACTATCAAAGGAATGCCGATTTTTATCACCGCTTTCAAAATTTCTTTCAAGAACTCCACAATTGAGTTGATTTTTATAGGGTTTTTAATTTTGATTGAATTACTGGAAGGAGGTTCCACATTTATATCAAGTTGTGCCAAAGATATAATCGGACTAAAAACCAAAAAAGAAAGTAGAAATAAAAAGAGTATCTTGCTGGAAAGGCGATTAATTTTCATGGTTTTATTATATCATATTAAAATATTAGCCAAGAACTGGTGTAGCCCAAGAGTGTTAATATTGTATGAATAATTAGCCAAGCGGCCAAAGCTAAAATAAAGCCAAGGGCGACATTGCCGAAGATTTTCTTGGCTTTGGAGCGCTGTTCGGGTTGCACCCCGGAGAACATAAAGAGAAAGCCCGCATAGGCAAACATTATCGCTGCGATAGGCAACGCTATGACTACTAAAAGAAAATTTATGACCTTACTTATAAGTTCAAATATATGGTTAAACCCACAGGGATTTTTTATCTGATACTCCACGTTTTGCCCATCTACTACCTCCCCTTTGCCGTATTTTTCTGTGCCACACGGCACTAGGCCGTCTTGCGCAAGAGAGAAAAATGGAGTAAATACAGTTGTTATCAAGAGAAGAGCAATTAAAACTGATTTAACATTTTTTGTCATAAAAATTTATTTTATAAATAGATTGCTAATTTTATTGCTCGCATCCCGAAGAGATGCCTCTGAGCTTAAGCTATTCGATAAAATATTGTCTATCATCTTTCTGAACACAGCGTCCGACTCTGTCGGCGATGGATCAAGCCAACTTTTGGCAAATAAAGCCGAGGCATAAAAAGTAGGATAAAATGCGTCCGTAGGCTTAAGAGCAAGCAAGTCGCGCCTTGCAGGAGCTGTGCCTATGGTATTGGCATAGGGAAGAGCAAAGTTGCCGGTTGACATCAAACTCGCCACCGTAAGCGCGCTATTAAAATTCTTGGAAAAAGCCGATACCGCCAAACCTATCACTCTCGACGAAGTGGCTTTGAAATTAGAATTTTTTAGTTGCGGGACCGGAGAAGCCAGAAAATCTTGATTTGGATTTTTATTTACAAGAGTCCGAAGTTCGCTCGCGAAACCGAAATAAAATGCCAGCTTCTCTGCGCTGAAAAAATCTTGCGAAATCGGCAGAGACCGATTCCAGGAATATTCGGCGCTCAAAGGATTGGAAAAATTAGTGAAGAAATCAAGCGTAGCGCTTATTTTGTCGCTATCGCTTAGGGCCGAGTAAAATCTCCCCCCTTCTTCTTTTACTATTTTGTTCCCTGTCTGCAGAAAAAGCATCGCCAAAATATCTTTGGCGTGTAAAATATTAAAATATTGCCCGAGTCCTACCGCGCCCTTGATTATCTGACTCGAATCGTCTGTCTTTGTAATTACTCGCGCCATTTCAACCATCTCGCTCCAATTTGCCGGCGGATACACTATACCGCTATCGTTTAGCATGCTTCTGTTGTAATACATTACAAGCGGGTCAATGGCTATCGGAAAAGCCAAAATCCCTTTGGAAGTCAGAAAAACTTCTCCTGCCCCGGCAAAAGTATTTTTAAAATTCGCGACCGGAAAGCTCTCGTAGGGTATTGTATATATTTTGTTGCTGTAATTATACGCTAAGTAGTCTGGCAAAAAAAATAAATCTGGACCCTTACCCGAGGCTAGCGCTTCAAGCAAATCTCGGTCGAAGTTTTCAGGAGATTTCTGTTCGTATTTTATAGTATATATTTTATAAGTATCATTGAAATCTTGCACCATCTCATGCATGTAATCCGACTGAACTGTGCCCCACAGCACCACTGTGCCACCGGATCCTTCTTTTTGTTTCTTATCACCAAGTGGAATCGCACCAGAGAAAACCAAAATACCAAAAACGGCCAACGCCATAAATATTACTAAAACTATCATCTGAAAGTTTTTCATGATTGATTTTTAACGAATGAAATGAATATAAAAATCATCACCCTGTTAAATGTCCTTCGGACAATTTTTGCTTCAGAAAAATTATTTAACAGGGTTAGGAAAATCATATTCGTTTCACTCATTGATTTTCCTAAATATTATACCATAATGGTGCTCACCTGCATCAATTTCCCGTTCAAAAATAAATTCCTTTTTCTCAAAAATTTCTCGGGCTCTCTTTTCGGTGACGACATGTTCGGTCTTTGGCCCCAAAGGTGATTCGTCCGACCAGTCTATAAGAAGCACCTTGCCTGCAGGCTTGAGAATTCTTTTTATTTCATCTGTAAACTGGCTCTTATCTTCAATCTGAAAAAGCACATTAGAAGCGATGACCCTATCTATGATACCAGAGCCAAGCTTGGTGCCGTTTATTTTTTCAACGTTGCCGAGGATGCACTCTACATTTGAGAGGTGCGCGTCTTTGAGTTTATTTCTGATAGTGGTGAGAAAGTCCGCAATTACTTCTACGGCGTAAACTTTGCCTTTGGGCACCAAAGGCGCTACCGCGATAGTATAAAAACCCGTTCCCGCTCCGAGGTCCGCCACAACCATATCCTCTTCAATCGCAAACTGATTTAAATTTTTTACGGGGTCCGCAAACATTAAATATAATTATACCACAATAGATTTTTTACATGCATACAATAGAAGCGATACCGTCTCCCGCGCGCAAGCGCATAATGGTGACGCCTTGGGTCTGGCGTCCGGAAGTTGCGATGTCTTTGAGCGTTGTTCGAATCACTTGACCTTTTTTAGACATAGCGATTAATTCTTCTTCTCCTCCACCGAGAACTTTTGCCACGATGAGTTTGCCGGTCTTGGAAGTAATTTTTGCAGTCTTGATTCCCGAGCCTCCCCTTTTTTGAACCTTGTACTCTCTAAGGGATGTCTTCTTGCCAAAACCATGCGCGCTCATAGAAAGAAAAAAACCGTCGCGCTTCTCCCCCTTGATAACATCTACGCTGATGACTTCGTCTCCTTTGCCGAGTTTGATACCTCGGACTCCTCCGGCAGTGCGTCCCATCTCTCTGATGTCGGACTCTTTGAAACGAATGGACTGACCGGCGCTGGTCGCCACCATGACTTCGTCGCTCCTTTCCGTGAGCAAAGCCGAAATTAGCTGGTCATTTTTATCCAGTTTAATAGCAATAATTCCACTTCGGCGCACATCTTTAAAACTCTCTCCCGCCATTTTTTTGGCTGTGCCTCCTTTGGTCATGAGCATCAAGGACACGGTAGAATTTTTAAGGGCTTTGGGCATCGGCAGAACTGAAGTTACTTTTTCTTCAGAAGAAAGCGACAGAAAATTCATAACGGACTTGCCTCGGGTGGCGCGTCTGCCTTCCGGAATATCATACATCTTAATACTGTAGGCCTTGCCAAGGTTGGTAAAGAAAAGAAGGTCATTATGAGTTGAACCGGACACAAGCATCGTCACAAAATCCTCTTCCTTGGTCTCAAGATCTACTACGCCCACTCCTCCGCGTTTTTGCGATTTATATTCTCCCGGATCGGTGCGCTTGACATAGCCCCCAGCAGTAAAGACCAACATGGTCTCTTTTTCCGGAATCAAGTCTTCATCGCTGATTTCTTTGACCCCGCCTTTGACTATCTTGGTGCGCCTTTCATCTTTGTATTTTTCTTTTATCTCCGAGAGTTCGCTTGAAATAGTTTTTAATATTTTTTTTGGACTGGCCAAAAGTTCTTTTATCTCTTTGATAAAGTCTTGACGCTCTTTGAGCTCTTGCTCGACTGCTTTGCGCTCGAGGCCAGCGAGCTTTTGCAATTTCATTTCCAGAATTGCAGAAGCCTGCAAGTCGGAGAACTTGAATTCTTTCATCAAATTCACTTTGGCCACACTCGCGTCTTTGGAAGCGCGGATGACAGTGATGACCCGGTCTATTTTATCGAGCGCTTTTTTTAGTCCTAGCAGAATGTGTTCACGTTCTTCGGCTTTGCGCAGATCGTATTCGCTCCTTTTTTTGACCACTATTTGGCGATGAGCAATGAAGGAAGAAAGAATGGATTTTAGAGAAAGCGTTTCCGGCACGCCGTCCACCAAGGCCACCAGATTGAAATTGAAATTTTGTTCCAGTTGGGTATTTTTATAAATATAATTCAAAACTTTTTCGGGAGTAGCGCCATTTTTGAGGTCTATAACGATTCTGATATCTTTGGTTGATTCATCGCGAAGCCCCTTGATGCCGTCTAATTTTTTTTCTTGCACTAATTCCGCAATTGCCATTATCAAATTCGCTTTGTTCACCCGAAAAGGTATAGAAGTGATGATGATTTGGAAACTTCCGCCTTTGCCTTCCACTATTTCCGCTTCGCCTCGACAAACTACTCCGCCTCGCCCCGAAGAATAGGCGTGAAGCATATCTTTGTGTCCGTAAGCAATGCCTCCAGTCGGGAAATCCGGACCCAGAATATATTGCATCAGGTCTTCGGTCGTAGCCTCGGGATTTTCAATTAAATGATTGGTAGCATCCACAACTTCCCCCAAATTATGCGAAGGTATGTTTGTCGCCATACCGACTGCAATTCCGAGGGTGCCGTTCAATAAGAGCGAGGGCACCGCCGAAGGAAAAACAACCGGCTCCTTGCGGGTCTGGTCATAGTTGGGACGAAAGTCCACGGTCTCCTTTTCCATATCCCGCAGAAGCTCGCTCGAGATTTTAGACATCTTGGCTTCGGTATAACGCATCGCCGCCGCATTGTCCCCGTCAATAGAACCGAAATTTCCTTGCCCTAAAATGAGCGGATAGCGATAAGAAAATTCCTGCGCCATGCCCACCATGGAATCATACACAGCCACGTCGCCATGCGGATGGTATTTCCCGAGCACGTCTCCCACCACCGCGGCAGATTTGCGGAACCGAGCGGAAGAAGTAAGCCCCATCTCGTGCATGGCGTAGAGAATCCTCCGGTGCACCGGTTTGAGTCCATCGCGCACATCAGGAAGCGCTCGCGCGGTGATTACCGACATAGCGTATGCCAAATAGGATTCTTTCATCTCGGAAATAATATCCACAGCGATTATTTCATCCTTATTGATTTTTTCTTCCAAATCTTTTTTCGCCATTTTGAACTATTGCGCCAATGGAGCAGTGTTACCGGACATACTCTCATAGCCACCGACTAAATTATCTTTTAAAACAGAAAATGGTTTTAAGTCTTGCTTGATTTTCTCTTTTGTTTCTTTATCTTTTAATTCTCCACCCAGACTAAAAGTCCAAAGTAAAACCATAATAAAACAAATTACAATCATAGTGACATGCAAGATATGCCTGCGTTCTTCTTCGGGTTTGTTTCTCAAATGATGCACTACTTTTCTGATTCTTTTCATATTACTTTATGAATTTGATTACTTTATAACTTTACAAACTTTTTAATACGACCACGACCCCATCTTTACCTTCTAAATCTTTACGCTTAATGGTGAGTTTGTCAACACTCTCCGCCTTCTCCTCGCCGAGTTCTTTTAGAAATGCTCGGAGCGATGCGGAATCATAATCCATCGGAATAATCATCTTGGGTTCGAGCGAAGAGGCAAGCTTAGCTGAATCTTTGGCTGAAAGAGCTCCGTCTCCGCCGGTGGGAATGAAAAGTATATCTGGCCCGTCTATCGCTTCGCGCGCTTCTTTGGAAAGCGGAAAGGAAGAAAGGGTGCCTAAAAAAACTAAATTGATATCGTCAATGGCAAGTGTATAAACGGTATTGATATATTTTTTGCTCGCCACACTGCCCTCGGTCATTATCCCTTTGATAAAAATTTCTTTTACTTCGTAATCTCCCGGACCGGTGATGGCAAAAGGTATGCGGTCGCCACGTCCGAGCTGTTCTATGCCATTATAATCCGGATGGTTCGTAGTGATAAGCGCGATGTCCGCGCCAAAATGCGCCGAGACGCCGGACTTGGAGTTTTTACTGACTGGGTTGAAGGCGAGAACCATCTCCCCTTGAGTAATTTTAAAAAATTGTTTGCCGAAATATGTGATAATCATTCTCTATAGTATAGCAGAAAAATTCCAAAAAGAAAGACGAAAAAATATAAACTTGAGCCATCCACACACTCAACGGGGACTTGGCGGGAACTTGGCGGTTAAACCGCAAAGTGGATCGCCGAATGGATTGCTTGCAATTTTTAGAGATTGTAGTAGTATGGTTTAATAAGTAAATATTTTATTATTAGCGGCGCTAGGGTAACACTCCACGACAAGTTGTCGGGAACACCTAAGCCTTACATCCGCTACAGTTTGAGCGGATTTTTTGTTAAAATAATGAGCGTAGCGAATATATTTTAACAACCCTGTTAAATGCCCTTCAGGCAATTTTTGCTTTTGCAAAAATTATTTAACAGGGTAAAGATTTTTATATTCATTTCATTCATTAAAAATCATTTATGCAAAAAGAAGAAACAGTAATAACAGAAAATTTGATACTAAAATCTATTGCGGACCGAAGTCGCACTAAGCCGGAAATCGAGTCTCTCGTGGAAGGACCGGTGATTTTAATACAAAAATCATCTGTGTATGTGGACCTATCCCCTTTCGGCACAGGTATTATTTACGGACGCGAATTCATCAACGCCAAGGATATTATTAAAAAAATAAATCTGGGTGACATCATCAAAGCCAAGGTAGTGGAGACAGAGAACGAAGATGGCTATATTGAACTTTCCTTAAAAGAAGCAAAACAAGCGCTCACTTGGAGTGAAGCGGAAAAGGCAATCAAAGAGAAAACAATACTGGAGCTCGAAGTCAAAGACGCAAACAAGGGCGGACTGATATTGGAGTGGCAAGGTCTCCAAGGATTCCTACCCGCTTCCCAACTCAAAGCCGAACACTACCCTCGTGTGCTTGATTCGGATAAAGACAAAATTTTGAAAGAACTGAAAAAACTAGTCGGACAAAAAATAGGGGTTATGATTATTTCCACTATTCCCAAAGAGGGCAAGCTTATATTTTCTGAAAAAGACAACGACGGAGAAGAGAAAAAAGAAATCCTCGGCAAATACAATGTAGGCGACGAACTTCTCTGCACCATAGCGGGAATCGTGGACTTTGGAATATTCTTAAAATTAGAAGACGGCTTGGAAGGGTTGGTTCATATTTCCGAACTTGACTGGGGACTAGTAGAAGACCCGCGAGTACTTTTTAAGGTAGGTGAACAAATTCGCGCCAAAGTAATCGAAATCAAAGATGGAAAAGTATCGCTCTCCATCAA
>MFTO01000011.1:51579-52041 GCA_001786835.1 Candidatus Nomurabacteria bacterium RIFCSPHIGHO2_01_FULL_40_20
AATATAATTTTCAAATTACAACATTTGAGCCCAAAGACCATAAAATGACCTTGGTGCATCTGGAATAAACCCAAGCGCTAAGCCCTTGTTTGAGGGTTATAGCAAGATATCCACATATTGGTTTGGCGTCCTAGACCCAAATGTTATAATTACAGAGTCGGATTTTGTTGTATCTTAATTTTTGAAAAAATATTTTTATGCGAGGAGGACACTAATAAATAATTTGCTTTATAAAGAAAACATTTTGCTCTAGGAAACTAAGACCGTTTCTAGTTTTTATATGTTTGATAATACATCTCCAAAAAATAAAACATGTAGCGCCTGTGGCACCAGTCCTGTCAATCATCGTTTCATGTTCGTTTCAAGCGCACTGGATGAAATAGTTGACGTCCTAAACAACTTTTTTCTAAAAAATATCTCATCGAGCAAGTGGTGGCAGAGAGCGTCTGACCTTATTGAAAA
>MFTO01000012.1 GCA_001786835.1 Candidatus Nomurabacteria bacterium RIFCSPHIGHO2_01_FULL_40_20
AATTCTGAATTCGTTTGGGAAATTCGGCGGGAATCCTTGGGACGCGCTTCGCGCGTCCCGCATTTTGGCTTCCAAAAAACCGATGAGTTCCCTACTGGTGCGGGATGGGAGAATCGAACTCCCAACCTCAGTTTGGAAAACTGACGTTTTACCATTAAACTAATCCCGCCAGTATATTGCATTATACATAAAAATTTCTATTTGAGAATCTCTTGGTCTCGATATGGACTATTCATTTGGGAAGCTAAATTCTTCCGCTAAACGCATATTCCAAAAATATAAAGCTCTCATGACATCTTGTTTACCGGAAGCTCTTGCATACATAGCTGGGCAACCTAAATGTTCCGTTGATTTTATAACTAAGGGTTGAGGTATTTGAGAGAATACAGAATCTTTTATTTCTAAAGCAGGGCTTCCATTGGTTTGTCTAATTTCAAACTGATTGGGGTTAAAATCATATGAATGTATCGAAGTTTGTTCCTCGTGAGTTATAAGTTTTTTTAATCTAAAAAAAACTTCTAGATCAGCAGAAGCCAGCGCTAAAATTAAATTTATATTGTTTGTCCATAACGTTGATAATTCTGCCCTGTTTGGTTCTTTCCCCATACTATTTTTATAGACCGTTGGTAATATTTTATGAAGACCCCAAATAACTTTCATTGCATTATCCAACGCTGCATGTAATTGCCATTCAACGCTGGTGTTTATGCTTGCAAGTCCCCCCCCCGCAACCATGTCCCAACATCTGGTATATGCCAACAGTTCAGGCGGTTTTTTCTTCTTTGATTCACCCCCCGAAAAGTCTCTTCTAAGTTCATACATTTTTTCACCCCAAATATGAACTTGAAACTGAATGGCGTGTTTTGCTTTCTCTGCTAGATTTTCAATTTTCTCATATCTTGAATGTAAATAAGCAAGCTCTCTCTTAAAATCTTCCACAGAGATTGGTTGCATACCATACTGTCTTTCATATCTAGCTATAGCAAGTGGAGTATTTTTTTGAAATTCCTCCATTTGTTGCCAAACTTGTTCTGTAAAATATGCTCCTAGAGCAAAAAGTTCTCTTTTCCATCTCGTAAATTCCCTTTCTCTGTTTGCAATAGGAGAATCAAAATTAAAACTTCCATCCCTTAAAGAATCTACCAACGGCATTAAATTAAATGATTTTATACCACGATGAAGTAGGGCAATATTCTGAAGAGTTGTTTTCTGTTCTACTCCTGCGTCACTTTCTAATGTGCCATCACTAGTCGGAGTAGTTTTTTTAGTAATTTTGTCTAGGGAAAAAGGATCCATAATTTATTACCAACTTACCTGCTCGTCCCTATCGGGCTGCTGGGAGTCGAACCCAGCCTAAATGCTCCCAAAGCACTTGTACAACCGATATACTACAGCCCGTTTTAACGTTATTTTACGCAAAAAACTATTTGAAAAGTATACCCTGTCGTGAAGTTTTTAGCAAAATTTACTACTGGGCAGGTCACAAAATAATATCGCTTACCACTTTTACCCTTGCTTTTTTGTTCTTTAAATCAAGAAATACAACCAACAAATCCACTTGCCATTCTTTTTCATCAAACTTTTTTGATAAAAGGTAAGTTTGGATTGTCCGTGACAATCGTTTCAGTTTCCAGGGGTGCATATTGTCTTCTGGTCTATGTTCACTTAGTTCATTAGTAATGTCCCTAATACTATCTCTAGCAACACTTTTTACTTCGATAAAATACAACTTATTAGTCTTTTCAGCTACTATATCTATTTCACCCCATTTTTTAGTATAATTTCGATCTAGAATTGAAAAACCATGTTTCACGAGAAACTTTACGGCCAAATTTTCTCCGATTTCCCCTATTTTTTGTTTTTCTGAAGTAAAAACTTTTGGCATTTTATCTGTATATTTATCAAAGATATCCTAGTTTCACAAGAAACATGTTTCACGTGAAACAATTAGTATAATTTTATGTCTTTTATTAAAATATCCTTATTTTACAACATATTTTTGACATAATTCAGATAAGAGACAATTTTTGACTATGTCCTTTATAAACATTACCAACATAGTTATCCACAGTTTTCCACAGAATACACTTATTTTAATTAGATACTGAAAATGAATAAAGGACACAATTTGTTTGTGCGGGTAAGGAGAATCGAACTCCTACCTAGTGATTGGCAACCACTCGTTCTACCACTAAACTATACCCGCGGTTCAAGTTTACTAAAATTTTCCCTACATATTTCAAGCCACTTCAGTATTTTTTTCTTTAAAGCAACGCTGGATATTATACTATTACCAACCCCGTATTGCAATTTCCTTGTTTTTTCTCTGCCCGTTATTACTTGTGACTTGTAAAAATTGGATTTATGTATATTTAATTTATCGGACCAGACACCAATTAATTTTTCTATATCGTGATCTGGATATAATAAAAGCCAAAATTTGATATTTTGTCTTTTGATTTTTAAAAATTTTTCTAAAAAGCTCATAAATACTAAATGTAAGTAGAATTCCGAATTTGCTAATTTTATGTTGTATCTATTGGCTTTATCTCCTTCACCCGCATAAACCATTAATCCTGCCATAAATAAGGGGTCATTTTTATTAACCTCAAATTCTTTTACAGCATCTTCTTCCACTTGTCCGTATTTTTTTTCCAGCATCAATCTGCGAGCCTCGTTTAATTTTTTTAAATGGATCGTACTGATCTTAGTATTGTTTTCTATATTTGATTTTTTAATATATATGGACCACTTCTCGTTCCTAAACCACTCACAAAGAGTGCTTCGTGAAATACCAAGCAATTTCTCAATTTCTCTATATGTTTTTCCTTGTTTCCTAAGCTCAAATGCTTGTGGCTGGTCGTGTCTCATACTGTATAAGTATATCACGTGAGTTCTTTTTGTAAAATATAAAGAATAGTGTATAATCGTAATATTATTAAGTAATTTTGCACCCGTAGTGAAATGGATATCACAACAGTCTTCGGAACTGTCGTTGGGGGTTCGAATCCCTCCGGGTGCACAACAAAGTGGAGCCACTAAAGAAAAATTTAATAGAAAAAATACCCAAAGAGGTTTCATGTGTAACCGATACGCTCGAAGGAGCTGGTTTTGAGGCATACCTAGTAGGTGGCTGTGTTCGCGATCTACTTATGGGCAGAGAACCAAAGGATTGGGACATAACTACAAATGCCAAACCAGAACAAATTACGGGTCTCTTTGAGAAGACTGTATATGAGAACACCTTTGGAACAGTGGGAGTTTACATATCTACGCAGACAAATGTTTCCCGTGAAACAACTAATGATAGTGTTACTCGTGAAACACCTGAATATTTGGTTGTAGAAGTGACTCCGTATCGACTTGAAGCAAAATACACTGATTTTAGGCATCCAGATGAGGTGAAATTTAGTGATAACCTGAAGGATGATTTAAAAAGGAGAGACTTTACGATAAATGCCGTAGCTATAGATTCTAAAGGACATCTTGTCGATCTCTTCGATGGTATAAAGGACATTGAATCCAAAACAATCAGGACAGTTGGGAATCCCGATGAAAGATTTAATGAAGATGCGCTCCGAATGTTGCGAGCAGTACGATTTGCTTGCCAGTTTTATTTTTCTGTGTCGTATGAAACAACTGAAAGTATTATAAAAAATTCGGAATTAATAAAAAATATTTCGGAAGAGAGAATTCGCGATGAACTTGAGAAAATAATTATGTCGAAGAGTCCTTCCGCTGGTCTTGCAATGTTGCAGAAATTTGGATTATTAAAGAACATTATTCCTGAGTTGGAAGAGGGGATGAGGTGCGAGCAATTGGGGGAGCATATTTATGATGTTTGGGAGCACCTGCTTCATGCTCTACAGCACGCGGCTGACAAGAATTGGCAAATGGAGACAAGACTTTCTGCGCTTTTTCACGATATTGGAAAGCCAAGAACTCGCCGATTGGCAGAACTAGGGGCTCCTCAAGGCAAGACCTTAGGAATTCAAAAAGGTCTTGCCTTTCCCCGCCCCGCCTCCGCAAAAAAGAAATACACTTTCTACGGCCATGAAGTGGTAGGCGCCAGAATGGCAAAAAAAATAATGGAGAGATTAAAATTTCCCAAAAAAGAAATTGATCTGGTAGAAAAACTTGTGCGCAAGCATATGTTTTTCTCGGATACAGAATTAATTACGCTCTCTGCCGTGCGTAGAATCATTGCAAAAGTTGGGAAAGAAAATATCTGGGCTTTAATGAATGTCCGTGAGTGCGACAGAGTAGGAATGAAGAAAAAAGAAGCGCCTTATCGCTTGCGCAAGTACTTCGCCATGATTGAAGAGGCTCTCCGAGATCCGATATCTGTCGGACAGTTGAAAATCAACGGAGAATTTATGATAAAGGAACTTGGAATCAAACCCGGGCCCAGAATGGGGTGGATTTTGAATGCTCTCCTTGAGGAAGTTCTCGATGCGCCGGAGAAAAATACAGTGGAGCACCTATCTCAACTGGTTAAATCCCTAGAAGCCTTACCTGACGGCGCTCTAAAAGCTCTCGGGGACAGGGGAAAAGAAAAAAAAGAAGAACTGGAAGAAGAAGAAGTTGCGAAACTCCATGAGAAACACGGAGTTAGAAAGGAAAATTAGATTTTAGCAATAACAAGCGGTCGCGTACTAATGCTAAATTAAGATACTTCCTGCTGGTAACAAGTCTCACAATAAATAGTTTCCGTGCGGTCGGGGGAGTAGGAAGTTTCGAACTCGACATCGCATTTTTGCGCGTCGTGGGGGTGATTTTTGAGTTCACACATGCAAGAACGGTGCCAGAGTCTTCTCGGATTTCTTCTGCTCATTCTGTCTTGGTGGCGGCACTCGAAGTCTTTGTGCGGGAGGGGAAGATTCATCCTTTTATAGAAATCCAGTTCAGACTTGGTGATGCGGAAATTTTTCTTACAATCTTTGCATACTAGAACTTCTTTCAAAATATCTTCCGTCACGTCTACAATACTCTCTGGCATCGCTTCTTCTTTTATTGTTTCTTTGCCATAGGTGCCGCTTGTTTCGTTCTGCCAGTTAAAGCCTTTCTCTCCCGCCCCTTTTTCATCCATTGGGAAATATTCTTTTGCCAGCGTTTCATTGTAGCCGAAAGGGGAGAGAGCAGGAGGTAAAAATTCTCCATATATTCCTTCATTTTTTAATTGCTCAACGACTTCTTCTTTTATTTTTTGATATTTTTCTTTTCCATATTCTTTGTTTAAAATACAGTAATTTTTTTTATTAAGTCCTACACAACCAAAACAATTTACGCAATTATAGCAACTATCGGAATAGGATGTTTCATTGCAGTACAGGACATAGACAGAACATATGCAGTTTGTACTCTGTAGTGAACCCATTACGTTGTAACAGCGCTCCGCATTGAAATACATGTTATTTACATCTTGGCAGTCGATTGGATCTTCACCATCAGATACATAAGAACAATTTTTTGAATTACGGACATCAAAGAGGTTTACCCCGTCGTGGCAGTTGTACATATAGTCTCCGGTGGCATTGTTGCACTTTACCGATGAAGCGTATTTTACTACTGCGTTAGCGCGCAATTTTTTATACTTTTCTTTTGCCTTTTCAATGGATTCATAAGAATTTAAAATTTCTGCCTTTTTCTTCTCAAATTCTTCTTTGGTGTATTGAATATTTTCAATACAGTAGCTTAGATTACGTCCGTTGGCGCAAAGAATACAATTCTGACAGTTGCGCATATCAAAGGAAAATAATACATCGATACAGTCCTGCAATCTTTCGGAAAACAGACACTTGAAACATTTTTTACAATCAACGCAATCATAGCAAAGTTCTGATTCATAGACAGAAACGCAATCTAGAACAGTTTTGCAATGGTGAATAAGCCGGCTATACATGCAGTCTTCATTATTCTCTGCCGCAAAAATCAAATAACTATTTTTATTTTCGGCGGCATTATTGGTGTAGTCGCTGTTTATGCTATCTATCACCAGGAGCGCAATGCGGGGAATTTTATTTTTTAATTCAAGAAATTGTTCTAAAAATGGTCGTGATTTATTCCAATCCATTTTGTAAATAGTCGGATCCCAACCATCACCCCACCAACATTTATGGCAATAAACAGGAAATGGAGTTTTGCTTGGATAAATAGAAATACCATCTTTTTTACATAGATCACAAGCTCTTTTATACAGCGTTCTCTCATTTCTAAAAGCAATCCGCCTTTGCATTCGGCAGTCGGGACACATAAGTGGTGGCGGCACCTTTATCTGCTCGTAAAAAATTAGATCTTCTTTTCTGATATCAAAATCTTTTTTGCAATTTTTACAGGTTTTTTGCATGGGTGTAGTATAGCAAATTTTTAAATATTGTCAAGTAATATCACCAAAAAAATGTGGAAAACTCATTATTTTAAAAGGTTAATTATTCTTTATGGAAATTTTGTTCATAGGTGTTGACAAATTTTAGGGCTTTGTGGTATATTCTAAATATGTCAGATAACAATTTAAGGTTGGTGAAGACTCTAGAATTTATCGGTTTTTCTGAAAAGGAAGTTTTGGTATATTTGGCGCTTCTGGAATTAGGGAAGGGAACGGTTACCCAGATTTCTCGTAGAGCCGGAATTAATCGCCCTACAGGATACCACGTCCTCGCTTCGCTTGAAGCGAAAGAACTCGTGCAAACTTCCGGTAAAGAGCCGAAGCAGGAATATGTGGCCGAGTCACCGGACCAGATTGAAAAATTGCTGGTGAAAAAAATCGAAAGCGACCAAGCATATATAAAAGAAGCAAGGAAGATAATTCCGGAATTAAGATCCATGCACAATGTTGCCGACCGACCGAAAGTTTTATTCTATGAAGGCAGGGAAGGCTTGGAGAGGGTTTATGAAGACACCCTGACTTCCCACGAACCGATCAGAGCCTATGCAACTTACGATGATATGCAAAATGCTCTGCCGGGGTACTTTCCGGAATATTTTTACCGTCGGGCCAAGAAAGGCATAAGCATTCGGGCTATTTTCCCGCATACCGAGGCGGGCCTTGAATTAAGCACATATAACAAAGAGCAAATGCGGGAGACAGCTATCGTCCCAGCTGACAAGTATTATTTTTCACCGGAAATCAATATTTATGACGACAAAGTAATGATTGCCTCCTGGAAAGAAAAACTCGGTATTATTATCGAGTCACATGAAATTTCCGATGCCATGAAAAAAGTTTTTGAGCTCTCTTGGGCTGAAGCAAAAAGGTTGGATAGTGAATTGAAAAAAACTTAATCTTGATTGGGGTAGAAAATATTTTCAAAAAGTCTTGTGCTATAAGAAGAAAGATTAAAGATAACAGCCAGGGTAAACAAGGAAAGAGAAATTTTTATACTCCAAAACGAGAGCGGAATGGCAATAATCGCGAAAATTACGGGCACAAGAGTACGCACCGTACTTCCACGAATTTCCCGATGACTTATTTCTGGATTTTGTATATGCTCGGAATATATCACATAGACTCGTATCCAGTACAAACAAAGACCAATTAAAATTATATGCGTGCCGAAGATTATGACGGATAATTCATTACTGCTAAACTGTCCGAGAATGCTCGCCGAAAAGGGAATTAAACTTATTAACATAAAAAATAAAGCGTTGATATTGGTCAGCATAGAATCTATGTTTTTAGCATAAATAGAAACAAAAAAATGGTGGGCTCGCCAATAAGTGAAAAGCAATGTGAAACTCAGAATATAGGAAAGCAGAAGAGGAAGCAGATTTTTAATTTCAGACCAAAGCTCTGGGTTACTTATGGGTCCCCAAATAGTTGGAACTTTGATTTCGAAAACCAAAATAGTCATGACTATCGCAAAAATTCCATCTGCAAGCTGGTCCAGTCTGGTGTGATTCATGCGACCATTATAACATTATTAAAAAATAAAAGATAAGATTTTTACCGGTACGGATTTTTTGAAGCTTAAAAAATCTCATCGAGTCTGAGACTCTCAGAGTCGAATGACCTGAAGTTTTCGGCTCGCCAGCCTCAAAACCCCTCAAAAACCTTACCTTTTATTTTTTAAAGCTCGAGCATTACAGGGCAGTGGTCTGAGCCCATGACCTCCGGTAGAATTTTTGCGCTTTTCACTTTTTCCGTCAATTGTTTACTCGCAAAAATATAATCAATCCTCCAGCCGATGTTTCGCGCGCGAGCGTTAGCAAAGTGGCTCCACCAAGTATAATGCCCCGATCCTTTTGTAAAAATACGAAAAGTATCTACAAAGTCAGCGTTAATTATATTTTCAATCCCTTCGCGCTCCTCCATAGTGAACCCCTTTTTGCCCTCATTTTCTTTCGGCCGAGCGAGATCTTCTTCTTTATGAGCTACATTTAAATCACCACAAAAAATAACGGGCTTGCCCTGCCTTTCTAGATCTTTCATATACTCTAAAAAGGCGGGGTCCCATTTTTTATGGCGGAGCGGAATACGAGAAAGATCGTCTTTAGCATTAGGAGTGTAAACACTTACAATATAAAAATCTTTGTATTCGAGGGCGATAACTCGACCCTCTGTGTTGGGGTCTCCGTAGCCATCATTTAGTAATTTATATTTTTTTACAATTTCTTTAGGGATGCTTAGGGCGACCGACATAGGTTCTCCTAGAGATTTTTTCACAAAAATAGCTGTGCCACTATAGCCTGGTCGAGTCGCGGAATTCCAATATTCTTCGTATTCTGGCAGATCAACCTCGCTTTGATTCCGCTCGGCTTTTGTTTCTTGCAGACAGATGATGTCTGGCTGATATTTTTTTATAAATGGCACAAAAAGTCCCTTTTTATGTACTGCCCTAATGCCATTTACATTCCAACTGATAATTTTCATTTGTTTATTATATCTTTTATTTTTTATTATGAAATTTTTTATGGATGTCTCGCAAATGTTTATCGGTCACGTGAGTGTAGATCTGGGTGGTGGAAATATTTGCGTGACCCAAGAGGGCTTGGACTGAGCGCAGATCGGCTCCATTTGAGAGTAGGTCGGTGGCGAAAAGATGACGCATGGTGTGAGGAGTTACTCTTTTAGAAATGCCAGCGATAGTCGCATAATGACGGACAATTCTTTCGATAGAACGACGATCAAGATTGTTGTATTCTTTTCCTTTGTACTTTTTCTTTTTTGTTTTTTCTGTCTGACTAACTTTCTCTGCTGTAGGTTTTTGAGGGACAAAATTTATAAATAAACCCTCTTCCATGTCTTTCCGGGCGGCTAAGTATTTTTTCAAGGCTATGCGAGCTTTTTCTGAAAGAAACACCACCCGTATTTTACCGCCCTTGCCGCGTACGGAAATTTCATCCGAGCTGGTAATGATGTCTCTGGGTAGAGAACAAAGCTCAGCCACCCGGAGTCCGGTTGAAAAAAGAAGCTCCAATATTGCTTTGTCTCGTAGGGACTTGATGTCATTTCCCTTTGGGGCAGTGAGCAGATGTTCCAACTCAAGGGGAGTAATAAGGTCGAGAGAATGTTCTCCGATTTTTGCGAGTTCGATTTGGTCAGTGGATAGAGACTTGATTCCCTGTCTCGTCAGATATTTCAAAAATCGGCGTAAGGCGATCATATAGTAATTTTGCGTTCGTTTGGACACTGTGTCTCCATCTGAATTTATTTTTTGTCTATTGAGAAAAAGGCGGAAGTCGCGCACGATGTCTTGAGTTATATCTTCTGGATTTTTCACTCCGTTTTTTTCAGCGAAATCCATAAATTTTGTTAAATAGTGATCGTAATTTTCAATCGTGCGGAGCGCCGACCCCTTTTCTATTTCGTTGTATTCTAGAAATTGAGTTTTAAGCTGTTTCAGCGATGCCATATATGGTAATTATACCAAATATTGTGCGACATCCCATGGATTGCAATTTTAGCAGTTTTATGCTAATATAATAGGCATGTTAGCAACTAAAAAAAAGCAAGCAATTATTAAGAAAAATCAGATACATGAGAAGGATACTGGCTCCCCAGAGGTGCAGGTGGCCGTTATTTCTGCCGCAATTTCAGAGCTAGCGAAGCATTTAAAAAAGCACAAAAAGGATAATCATTCTAGAAGGGGGCTGATTAAGATGGTGGCAGACAGGCGCACTCATTTGAAATATTTAGAACGCAAAAGCAAGCCCCGCTACAATGCGCTAATGAAGAAGATTGATCTCGCTTAGAGGGCGGAAAGATTTTTGAATTTTAGAGCACGGATATTTTTTTACTAAAAAATTCCTCGTGTTCGCGCCGTCGCGCTCGCAAGTCTCTAAAATTCAAAAATCTTTTCTCATATGTTATACTAATACAATGACAGTCATAAAACATAAAGAACAAAGAGTCGGTGTTTTTATCGATACGCAAAATTTATATCATAGTGCTCGCAATTTATATAAAGCGCGAGTGAATTTCGGCGCAGTCCTGAGGGACGCGGTTGACGGACGAAGGCTTGTTCGAGCAGTGGCTTATGTTATAACTACCGAGGCAGGGGATGAAAAAAATTTTTTTGAAGCGCTGATCAAGCTTGGCATCGAAACGAAAACAAAAGATTTACAGGTTTTTGCCGGTGGAAACAAGAAGGCGGATTGGGATGTGGGGCTGGCAGTGGACACCATCAAAATGGCGCACAGAATTGACTGTGCAGTCATAGCCTCCGGTGACGGAGATTTCGTGCCATTAGTAGAATATTTACAAGCTCTTGGGGTTCAGGTAGAAATCGTTTCTTTTGGTAAATCAACTTCTTCGAAACTCCGCGAAGCAGTGGACGATTTCATTGATCTCTCCGAGAATCCCAGAAAATATTTAATCGGAGTAAAATAACTTTTCTTGCTTTTTGGTCCTGAAATGCTAGTATAAAAATAACCTGCCCGTACCGGACGGTACGTTCGGGCGGGTTTACTAGTTAATCGGGTTCGCCTCTAGACACAAAGTACTGTTTCAACTTATTTGTTAAGTTGTCAAACAACACTGTAGTCTGGATACGAGCCTCGTATATAATATGCAAAAAAGAGAGTACACGATTGAAGTTGGCGGCAAAACTTTGACCGCTTCCTTCACGGATTTAGCAGAACAAGCGCACGGTTCAGTGATGTTGAAGTATGGCGAGACGATAGTTCTCGCGACTGCTTGCATGTCCAAAGATCGTCAGGAGGGTCTAGGATTTTTTAATTTGACAGTTGATTACATGGAGCGATTTTACGCATCAGGGAAAATTTCTGGTTCCCGCTTTGTAAAACGAGAAGGCAAGCCGTCGGAGGATGCGATTTTGGCAAGCCGGGTTATTGACAGAACCCTACGTCCGCTCTTCGACCAAAATATCCGCCATGCAGTACAAGTCATTACTACAGTCATTTCGTTAGATGATAATGATTCTGTGATTTTAGCAATAAATGCGGCGTCATTGGCACTCCTAGTCTCCAATATTCCTTGGGCAGGACCGATTGGAGCAGTTCGTATCGGTAAATACAATGGGGAGAACAGCGAAAAAGGGTTTAGAATAAATGCTTCTCCTAAGTTTCGCGAAGAAGGCTCGCAATATGAATTTGACCTGACTGTCTGCGGGAAGGGCGGCAAAATAAACATGATTGAAGCGTCTGCCAGAGAAGCCAAAGAAGAAGATTTAGAGGATGCCCTCGAGAAGGCAAGCGCCGAGATAGCTAAATTAGAAAATTTCCAGAAGAAGATCGCAGCCGAAATAGGCAAGGAAAAAAGAGTAATAGAAAAAGAAAAAATAGACGAAGAGTCAGTAAAATTATTTAAAAAGAACATTTTACCAGAGATGAAGGGAGCAATATTCTCCGGTCCGGGCAAGAGGGAAATTGATGAATTGCACAGCACCTGGAATAAAATGGTAAAAGAAAAATATCCGGAGAGAGAGGACTTTGCCCCAGAGGATCATTTGTTCGACGATACAGAGAATGAGATCCTACACCAGAGCGCGGTCAAAGAAAACAAGCGGGCTGATGGCAGGGCGATGGATGAAGTTCGCGACTTGTATGCGAAAGCTGGCGGGCTTTCTTCAATTCTCCATGGCTCCGGAATTTTTTATCGAGGAGGAACGCATGTACTCTCTGTGCTCACTCTTGGTGGTCCAGAAGACAGACACATGGTTGATGGTATGACAGACAAAACCGAAAAAAGATTTATGCATCACTACAACTTTCCACCATACTCCGGCGGAGAAGTAGGCAGGGCAGGATTTACAAATCGTCGAGAAGTCGGGCATGGGGCGCTCGTAGAAAAAGCGCTCTCCATGGTCTTGCCATCGCCCTCGGAATTTCCATACACCATGCGTGTTGTTTCTGAATCAATGGCTTCAAATGGTTCCACTTCCCAAGCTTCAATCTGCGCTGCGACACTTGCGCTTATGGATGGCGGAGTGCCGATCAAAGCTCCTGTTGCGGGAGTGGCCATGGGGCTCATGTATTTATCAGACGATGAATATAAAATTTTGACTGACATCCAAGGGCCAGAAGACCATCATGGCGACATGGATTTTAAAGTTGCGGGGACGAAACAAGGGATCACGGCTATACAATTTGATGTAAAGGTAGAAGGTGTGCCGATAAAGATATTGGGTGAAGCGATGAGACAGAGCAAAAATGCAAGAATTTCAATCCTTGATAAAATTCATACAGAGATCTCTGCTCCGCGCAGAGATATTTCTCCAAACGCGCCTAAAATATTGATGATCAAAATTAAGCCAGATCAGATAGGCATGGTCATCGGTAGCGGCGGCAAAATCATAAAAGAAATTAAAGAAAAAACCGGAGCGGAGATAACTATTGAAGATGACGGGACAGTGTATCTAACCGGCAAAGCTGGTTCTCCGGAAAAAGCCAGGGATATAATCGAGGAGATAACGCATGAATATGCGGTAGGGGACATGCTCCAAGGTGAAATTGTGAAAGTTGCGGAATTTGGGGCATTCGTCAGGTTGAATGCCTCAACTGATGGCATGGTGCATATTTCCGAACTTGCTCCATTTCGCGTAGAGAGAGTTAGCGATATAATAAAAGAGGGCATGATAGTGCCAGTCAAGGTGATAAAAGTTGATGCGGAAAGAGGCAAGATCAGCCTATCAATCAAAGAGGCGGATAAAGATTTTTTTAGAAAGACTTAATATATTTTAATAAATAAATATGGCAGATGAAATAAAAAATAAAAATGTTGAAACTTATGCCGAAGATATGGCAAAGGCGATTGAAGATGACAAAGGAGGATTAATCAGAAAAATAATACATCAAGAAGAAGAACATGAAATCGAGAAGAAAAAAGTGTCTCCAGAGGCCCAAAGAAACAAAATTTTCGTGTTTGTGGGCGGGCTGCTCATACTTGTGACCTCGGCCCTTTTGTTGTATTTATTTTTTAAAAAAGATATTAATACTGTCGAAATAGAAAAACAATTCACTCCCCTCATCTACTACGATAGGAGTGATTTTATAGAAATTTCTGGATTTAATAAAGAAAAAATAGCTCAAGCCGTTCATAAGGCTGTGCTAGATACAGCAGTGAAAACTGGGGGAGTGGAGGGGATGTATTTGGTTGAGAATAAAAAAGTTGTAGGATTCAAAAGATTCATTGAGCTCATAAAAGGCAGCTTTGTATCAAAGAACCCGCTCGACAGAAGCAGCTATGTGGAGGGTCATTTTCTGATGGGTGCTGTAAACAGCAGAATACAACTTATCATACCTTCAGACGGGCCCGTCTCCGCCAAAGCTTCGGCGGGTAAAGATTTTTTCATATTGCTTAGGGTACGTTCCATTACCGATGTTTTCGAGAGCATGCGGGTTTGGGAAAATAAGTTATTTCTTGATCTGCACGAATTTTTTGGAGTAAATCTTTCAAGCGAGACAGAGTATCTTCTGACCAAAGATTTTGAAAATGGCGTTGTGGCAAACAAAAATGCGCGTATTCTTTACGATAAGGACAAAGGAGCAGTGATGATGTATATCTTTGCCGATGATAATTCAATTGTTATCACCAATACTTCTCCCGCCGCGCAAGAAATAATTCTTCGTTTGGCTTCGAACCAAGTGGAAAAGTAATTTTTATACCGCAGGCAGTTCTACATAAAATGTAGAACCCTTGTCCGCGCCCAGAGACTCTGCCCAGACCCGTCCCTTGTGCGCTTCGATTATTAGCTTGACTGAATAAAGTCCATAGCCTGTGCTGTCTACGTTGATCCTTGTTGAACCCTGACCCCGTCCACCTTCGGTGAAAAGGTGTTTTTTATCTTCTTCGTTTATTCCTATGCCCGTATCTTTGATAGTGATCAAAACTTTATCATCATGCTTTTGGAGTCTCACCGTTATCCCACCCTTCTGTGTATACCTGATGGAGTTATCGATTAAATTATTGGTCACTTCTTTCAGCCAAAATGCGTCACCCGAAACATTGTAAGTATCATCCCCAATCTCGCTTTCTATTTTTATCCCTTTTTCTTCGGCCGAATCCTTTTTCTCATTTATTATTTTTAGGGCTATTTCTTTCAGATCAACAGTTTTCATATCGTACTTAACTATTCCTTTCTGCATATTGGCAACGTTTAAAATCAAGTCTACCGTTGTTATCCCCGTATCGTCAGAGTCGAGTCCCTGCTTGGCTATTTTTTTTATTTCCGGAGAAATTTCGCCGAAAGTTCCGTCCAAAATCCCAGCAAAAATGTATTTAGAGCGAGTAAACGCGCCCTTAACTTTGTGAGTGATAAGATGTTCCAAGGATTCTCTTTGCTTGATTACATTTCTTAAGTTTTCGTTAGCTACTCCGAGTTCCTTGTTCAAGCTATCCACTTGTTTGTAGAGCGTAGCTAATTCAAGATTTCGCTTATAGAGTTCCTCTGTGATTTTTTTGTATTCTTCAGGGGAAACAATGGAGCTGTCGTTATTTAGCATAAGGGTTATTTCAGACTAGACGGCACTTCATCGGGTGGCATTTGAGAAACTATATCTTGAACGGCCTCATGACATACTGCATGGGATGCTTTACCGAAAATTCTTTCATACTGGGTTACGAGACGATCAATTACATCTTTGCCATCACCACTAAAGGACACAGAATTACGAGACTGGTCAATCACAAGTCCAGACACTCTGCTCGCTTCCTCCCAGGCCAAGGGACCAATAATAAGCTCTTGTTCTTTAATTATCCTTATAGGAATTTGTGTTAATTGGGATGAGGGATTCATGGAGTTTATTTTTCTTCTTTAATTTTTTCAAATACATCGCCCAAATTTATTAAGCCAATGGACATTATGAAATACGCCACAAGATAAATGAAATCACCATATCCACCATTGACCCAGGTTTCATTATATGCCTGCAATAAAAAGTTATAATCCGCTATATACTGTATAACCAAGGCAAATAAAATAATCAAAACTTTAGGTCTCATCATTCCACCCAAAAAATCTTTTGACAAAACAAAAACCAAAAGAGCTAAGGAAATGTAGAATGCCTGTCCCAAAGGGTATCCGAAATCAAGAAAGACTCGCAACGGGTTTGACCAATCAAACTCGTAACCTTTTAAGAAAACTATATAAGAGGCAATTAACAAAACCAGGGGAATAACTATTGCTTGTATTTTTTTATTAATAAATTTCAATGAAAGACCTGCTCCAGAAGCTTTGGCGAGAAGAATCGTGGCGTAAGCATAAAAAGGAATACTTAAAAAATAGCCCAAATCAGCCAAAGAAGGGTAGGGAATTTCAATTTTCAAAAATAAATTATAAAAACTAAAAACTGTTTGACCGAATATTTGCAATAATAAACCAATGCAGAAAAAAATGATTGTTTTACCGACTATACTTTTGAATCCGCCCCATGATTTAGATATAAACAATCCAAAAACTACACCCAAAACAGCCATGAGCTGGTACAAGGCGGCCCAAAGCAAGTTAGCATCCGCATGTTGATTGTCCCAGATAAGGGCAATTACTACCCACCACGCCGAGAGTGCCACAAACAAAACCACTGCTGATTTTTTCGCCAAACCCGAACCGATACCAAGGGATTTCATATATGGTTAATTCTACCAAATTATTAATAAAGTATGCAAATTACTTTGTTACTAAATATTTTTTCAAAAAAGAGATCGGATGAAATTTTTTTTTAGTAAATCTCAAGGAATCTATGCCCAGATCTTGTTCAAAATTTAAATATTTTACATGGAAGTTGTTTAAATTTTTCAAATTCTGTTGCATTAGAAAAGGATAACAGCCCTTATAAGACGCATCGGCTTTCTCAAAATGAATAATATTATATTCATTATAGACCAGTTCATTAATAATGAAACCAACTAATTTTTTTTCAACATATAGCGCAAAACATACCAAATTAATTTTTTTTGTATCCTCTATTGATAGTAGTTTATTTAGAGCAAGAAATTCATTTTTATATTCTTCTAAAAGCAAGGAATCTCCTTTGTTCTTTGCCCATTGGGTAAATAAAGAAAGAATGCTGTTTTTATTGTAAATTTCACGAAAATCAATAACCCTTACTTCCCAGTCTTTATTGATTTTTAAAAATTGATGGATTAAATTACGATGGGTCTCATAAATACCGCCCTTCAGCTCCGACAAAATGGGTATGCTATAAATATAGTCAAAATTATCCCTATCTTCTTGTATTTTGAATTTAGAAATATCGATGTTTTTTATAGAGTCTTCTGGTAACAATTTAAGCATCGGTTTGAATCCTTCTTTTTTTGAGAGTCCTAATAATTTTTCAGCTGTTTCATTTACTTTATTATTCCCTAAAAAAGAATAAAAAGGCTCTCCCGTCAAATAATCTGTAAAACGAACGACGAGGTTGTCGTTTAAAGTCGAAAGGAGCATTTCTCCTTTTATATCCCAGGACCACATAGATACAAAATTAAAATCCGAGTAGGGCGGATATTTTTGAGTGAACTTCTCGACATCTTTCTTATCTGCAAGTTCTAATTTTTTAAAATGAGGGAATTCAGGAATCATTTTATGTAAATAATATCACACTTCCTATGATTATGATGAAGATAGCGGCAATTTTGGGTAGCAATACTCGCCTCGATAGATTTTCCTTTGCAATATTTGGAAAAAATTTTGTGGCAAAGAGAGTTAAGAAAAGTACAATTGCTGGCTGCAAGGAGCCTGCCATGAAAACCAAGGCCACCGGCGCGATCAAGAGAGCATAGCTTGCCAAGAGGTTGCCGACAATGTTCAGAATTTCACTTAAGGCATTGAGGGTAAAAATTTTTTCCCCGCCTTGTTTATTCATGAAGATAAATTCTCTGCGATATTTAGGCACAAAAAGAAAAATAATAATGCCGAAACCGCCAAGCCCGACATATTCCCAGAAAGAAGATATCCAGAAATTTTCACTGACGGTCACATATTTAAATATTATCGCAGCAACTGCGATTAGCAGACAGGAGGAGAGCATATACAGCGCTAGCCTCCATTTCAATTTCTTTTTTTCTCTAGAAAAATCGATTGATATTAAAAATACACCCAACAAAATGACCAATGACCCCAACAATTGCTCTACAGAAAGCGTCTCACCCAGAAAAATATATCCCAAAACATAACCAAAAATTGGAATTGTTAGAAACCACGGCACAACCGAAGAAACATCTTCAATCTGGAGAGCAAGCAGATAAAAAATAATCCAAGCAATCATTATTCCACCCGTGGCAATTAGAAGCACTTTATCTTGAAGAGGTATATCGAAAAGACCCGAAGTAAATATGCCGATAGCGACTGCCACGAAGACTCCAATCAGGCTGGAGAAAAGAACTAGCCCGCCAGAGCCGCGTCTTCCAGTGGAATATTTTGCAACTAGATATTGGTCGGAAATATTGACCAATGCCCAGAGAAACGGCGCTCCCAAAGCTATAAAAAACCAATGCATGTGGTTATTGTAACATTTTTTAAGAAGGGCGTGATAGATTAAGGTGTGACTGCCTCTTTTAGTATGGCTTCAATTTGCCCTGGTTGGTTAAGTAAGGGAAATATTTTTTCCATGATTGCTTTTTGTCTTTCGGGTGAAAAGTTATTAGATTTCACTAAGACTTCGGCTATTATATTGGCTTGGAAGTTTGTTTTTGTTTTGAGAGCAGCAATTTGCGTTTCTAAATGATCCATTTCCGAGCCAGTACTGCCATGGGCTTCGTCTCCTTCCAGTCTGTTTTCTTCAAGATTTAAGAGCCGATTTACAAGACCTATAACCTCAACCTCCGGAGAGGTTTCAACAACTGTATTTGGAACAGGCTCGCGTACGGGTGGAGCCGGGGGTTTCCATGAATTATTGGGAAGCATAACTGTTTTTATTCTTTTAAACTGTTAATACTACAACTATACCATAAATTTCAGAATGGCAAGAATTATCTTTAGGACGTTGCCTCATTTGAATGGTATTGCAAAACATGATATCCTATCATTAGGGTCGGATAGATTAATCATTTAAATATTTTTAAAATATGGGAAACGGACCAGAAGATTTAGCAAAAAAGGGAATAGCGCCAGTAGTTGAACATGCAGTGTCAACATGGTCACCTGAAGATATTCAGTTAGTCGCTCAGTGGAAACTTGATGAACTAAGGAGCGGGGAAGGAGGATATAAGTGTCGTTATGTAAGGGTTAAAGATGGACATTTGTCTACATTGGCGAGCTTAATGCATGGCGATACTGAAGACAGTGTTGCCGCAAGTGGTTACTTGCCTATAGAAAATCCACAATTATTGGATCGACTTATCGAATATTACCAACAATTATCCGTTAAATTTCCAAGAGAGGCTGGGTATGATTTAGAAAAAGCTCGGGGAGGGGGGAAAGATAACCCAATATAAAAAATTTGGTGTCGCAAGAACCGTTCTTGCGAGGTTATGATCCTATCGTCTACTTCTTGTACTAAAAGGAAGATTTGTGGCCTCGAGTACATCATTGATATCCCCGACGCCGTAGACTCCCCGTAATAAACTTTGTAATTGACTACGAGAACGCACACCTAGAATTTGTTGTGCTTCATTGTTTGTAATAATATGATTGTGTTCACCAGATTCCTCCATTTGACCATAGTACATTAATAAGGCATTTTTTATTCTTGCTTTTTCCCTCGCTGCCCTCTCTATTGCTGAATGAAGAGGCTGTTTAACAATATCTTGTCTTGACATTTTTTCTTCCATAAATTAATTATACACTTAAGTCTATTTTTTGAAAACCTTTGTGAATTAAAAAGAAACTTTTAACTCGCAAGAACCGTTCTTGCGAACGTCGTTCTAGTTGGTGGTATTTTGTTTACGGCTTGCTAGGTAGATGAGAAGAAATTATTTTTATTTTATAAAATACTTTTTGCTAAATTTATGGGTCTTGCGCCTGCAATATGCATAGGTTCTCTGATGTCCAGTTTTTCAAATTCAGAAACCTGAGATTTTATACGAAATGCAACGCTCATTATTCCAATAACTTTATTGGTTTCTATGTCAATTAATGGGCAACCACTATTTCCGGGATTACTAATAGCGTCCACTATTATAAAATTTCTTGGATGGCTCGGGTTAACTCCATCCTGTTTTATATTACTTACGATAGCCTTATTAACAACAAGAGTGATTCCCATGCCATCTTTGATAAGTTGAGCTGCGTATGGGAACCCGATAAAGTAAGTGTCTTCGCCAACTTCAACTTTTTCGGAATCCCCAAGTTCCATTTTCTTTAGAAGAGTGCTTTGATAATTTTCAATTTGAAATAACGCTACATCAGTTTGATCGTCTTTCTTAATAAAAAATATAGAGAGCCATATGTAATGCTCTAATCCATTTGGGTCTTGTTTGTTCATTACCATTGCCATCATTTTATTTTGAAACTGCGGAGGAGTTTGATTATAAACATGCGCAGAGGTCAAAATTTTTCCGTCGTCTGAGATACAAAAACCGCTCCCGGAAATATTAATTTGATTCTGACCAGGGCTATACCCCACAGCAACAATCGAGGAACGAATTTCTTTTATTTTTTGTTGAAGACTAAAAGACATTATTTAATAAATATCTAATATTGGCATCGTTTATTTGGCATAACATAAATAATTTTTTTAATTTTAAACTCAACTTATAAGAGTGGGTAACTTTATAGATTTCGTAGCTTTCTTTTTTTTGAAAACAATTTTGTTCATATAAAAATTCCGCTGTCCCGGTTGTGATATCTCCATAACTTTCTGCAAACATTATTACATCTGCTGTAGAAAAAATAATAGAAGTTAGTAAAGAAATTTCAGTCTGGAATTTTTCACTATCACCAAATGCGATAGGTAATGTTCCAGTATTCATTTGATCCTTCTTTGCGATTGTGGCTAAATTCGATTTAGTAGCTATTTGTGTATATGAACCACTTATAACTTCTATATTGTTAGTAAAGTTTGTTAGTATGTTGTTAGGGTCTAATTCAAGAATTATCGTTACCATAAAGTGTATTATATAGCAAAAACATTAAAAATCAAAGCCAAAAAATCCATCAGCGTCCTCATACTAGCAGTATTTTCCGAAACAGCAACTGGGTTAAGCTAATTGCTTTGTATATTTAAAATGCTATGATTTGGGTACTGTGATAGACAAGAAAAAAATTAAAGAAAAGCTAGAAACGGAAAAAGATACGCTCCTTGAACAGCTAAGGGATATGGGCAAGCTTAATCCAGAAACGGGGGAGTGGGAGGCGACGCCAGAGGAGGTGAAATTTCCGGAGTCGGACCAGAATGATATGGCGGACAGGTTCGAGGATTTTGAAGCGAGAAGTTCCATGATGAAAACGCTCGAGCCCAGATTAAATAATATTTTGAAAGCGCTTAAAGGATTGAATAGGGAATCTTTCGGCAGGTGCGAAGTGTGTAAAAAAGATATTGAAATGGCACGGCTCGAAGCAAACCCCGCGGCTCGAACTTGCAAGAAACACATGGAAGGATAAAAAAATTATTTTATGTCTTTTGCAAAAGTCTATTCAGCGCAAGTGAATCTTCTCCGGGGCGCTATCGTAACTATCGAGGTGGATATCACAAAGGGGACGCTGCACGCTTTCAGCCTTGTAGGATTGCCGGACAAAGCGGTAGATGAGTCGAAAGACAGAGTTAGCGGAGCGATAAAAAACTCCGGTTACAAATCTCCTAAAGCGCAAAATCAGAAAATAATTGTTTCGCTTTCGCCAGCGGATTTGAAAAAAGAAGGACCGTTTTTTGATTTAGCCATTGCCATCGCGTATCTCAAAGCAGCAGGAGAAATTAAATTTAATTCAGAGAAAAAGATTTTCCTGGGCGAACTCGGGCTTGATGGTGTGCTTCGAAGCGTTCGCGGGGCGCTCCCGCTTGCCGAGGAAGCCAAGAAAAAAGGATTTGAAGAAATATATTTGCCCAAAGAAAATGCAGTCGAGGCGGCGCTAGTGGAAGGAATAAAAGTTTTCGGCGCCGGGAGTTTGAGAGAAGTTATTGCGCATATAAATGAGCAGAAAATTTCAGATAAAGATGATGACGAAGATGAAATGGGACTTCCACGATTTCGATCTAATAGAAAAATACTTCCCCAACCCAGGACCAAAATAAGTTATAAAAAAGAAATGAAAGGCGGGGACTTTTCCGATATTCGCGGGCAAGAAGGCGCCAAAAGGGGACTCGAAATTGCGGCGGCCGGCGGGCACAACATCGCCATGTATGGACCGCCGGGCACAGGGAAAACAATGCTGGCTCGGGTATTTTCAGGACTGCTTCCAGACCTGAGCACCGAAGAAGTGTTAGAAATTACTGGCATACATTCTGTGGCGGGAGCAACAGTTGGCGAACTCGTTTGTTTTCCTCCGTTTCGCTCTCCGCACCATACTTCATCTTATGTGTCGCTCATCGGCGGGGGAACATATCCCAAACCCGGGGAAGTAACGCTGGCACATCGAGGAGTTTTGTTCTTAGATGAATTTCCAGAATTTGAAAAAAGAGTCATAGAGTCCCTGCGCCAGCCGCTCGAAGATAACATCGTTTCAATCTCACGCGCCAAAGGCTCGGCGATTTTCCCCTCGAATTTCATACTCGTCGCGGCCATGAACCCCTGCCCGTGTGGTAATGCTGGAAGCAAAAAGAGAGCTTGTATTTGCAAACCCTCCGACCTAGATAGATATAAAAGAAAATTGTCGGGTCCGATAATGGACAGGATTGATTTATGGGTCTCGGTCGGAAATGTGGATTATAAAAAGTTGGGGGGAGAAGGGACAGGGGAGAGGAGTGAAAAAATAAAAGAGAGGGTTGCTCGGGCGCGCGAGATTCAGAAAAACAGATATAAAAAATTAGGCAGAGCAATAGCCACTAACAGCGAGATGGGGGTAAAAGATCTCTCGAGCATAGTGAAATTAAAAAAAGAAGTGCGAGACTTGCTGGACGATAGCGCTGAGAGGCTAGGACTTTCCGCTCGAGCGTATCATCGAGTCATCAAAATCGCCCGCACGATAGCTGACTTAGAAAATTCTCCGGAGGTCGAGGCGAATCATATTCTAGAGGCAATACAATATCGACCAAAAGTGAATAATTAATGCTAAAATAATGTTATGAAAACTAGAATTGTAAAAGATAAAATAGGTCGGATTGAACTCAACACCCTTGCCCACGAGCAATATGGCGACATCATTAAAGCGGTAGTAGATATAAAACAAGGAATTATGGGGGTCGGCGGTGAATTGCATGTCGATATCCAATCTCTATTAATCGAAAAAGAAAATTCAAGAGGAGAAGACACATGGGGGATAAACTTATATTTAGAAAAGATGGGAGATGATTTTATTGAATTTGATTCGATGATTAACTTAAAACCCAATCTTGGAAATAGGATTCGTGGCATTGAAAATCAAGAAATAAAGGAGAGCATCCGCCAAATTATTAGTAAGTTGATAGAGTAGATTATGAAAACTGTTTCTAAAGAAAAATGGCAATCACTTACTCTTCTGCAACAGCTCGGCAACATCGGAAGCGAAGTAGGACGCGCCGCTAAATGGCAAGGTAAAGATGAAAAGTCTTTCTGGGGAGCGGTGACTCGGGCGATGGATCTATTCGATCTTACTCAAGCTGATCTGCGCTGGGGCAATCGCCGGACAGAGCTTGATCGCGCCAGAGAAGTTTTTGCTGATGCGGTGCTTGGGGGAAGAGAATACAGAAGCAATCTTAAAGATTTAGAAAAATATTTTATGCTTTTCGCCTTAGCTTCACAGAATCAGTTATAAGCAATACAATATCGGCCGAAGGTCGCATAGCCTTTAGTTACCCTTCAAGGGTGACACTGTGGATAAGTACTTTTGTAATTTCTCGACCGGTATCATGCCGTTTA
>MFTO01000013.1 GCA_001786835.1 Candidatus Nomurabacteria bacterium RIFCSPHIGHO2_01_FULL_40_20
CTTAGTTTGGCATAAAGCGCGATGGAGCGTTTGAGCGGTTTGATAAACCCTTCAATCTTTTCATTTTGGGTAGAGATATGATAGTGCAACATGGAAAGATTCCTGATTTTCCCGATTTTAACCAATTCTTCTTCGTCAAAACCAAAGTGGTTGTATTTTTTATCCCAATGGGCGTCAATTTTGACATCCAGATTCACCCGTACCCCCACTTCACCTTTAAATTTTTTCAGTCTCTCTAGCTCGTGGCTATTCTCTATAATCGGTATCACAATCAAACCCTTGCCACGAAGCTCTTCAATCAGGTGAATATATTGCTCGGTTTTGGGTCCGTTGCAAGTGACTCTGATTTTGCGGTTAAATTTATCCTGTTCCAACATTCGCTTGACCAAGAAAAGTTCATTGGCTGAGGAAACTTCTATGTGAGCGCCTTCGGCAATCGCCGGCAAAACAAAATCGCGATTTTGGTTGGATTTCATCACATAGTGGTAATAAAATCTGCCTCTATAGTTTAGGATTTTGATGTAAGCGTTAAAGAGTTCTATCAAGTCGCGCACTCGGTGCTCAAGGATATAGGGAAAGAAAACTTCGGTTACCGTACCGTACTTTTTTACTATATTCATTATGTTGTACTGATAATGCCCTTCTTTGACGACCAAATCGCCGTTTTCATTTATGTCAAAATGTTGAGTGTTGAATTCTTCTACTCCAAGTTTCCAGAATTTACGCCAATTTCCTACTTGTTTTTTTGATTTTTTTCTTTTTTTCTGCGCCATTTTTTGTGAGATTCAGTATATCAATTTGCAACACAAATGCAATACTGTCTTGTCAATACTTTTAGGTGTTGTATTTATTCAGAAAACTCTTTTTGAATTCAAAAAAATTCTCCTCTATTATGGACTGACGAATTTTTTTGACCAAGTTGATGATGAAATATAAATTATGAATCGTGGCGAGCGTGCCGGCGAGCATTTCTTTGCCCCGAAAAAGATGATTTAGATAAGAGGTAGTATAATTTTTACAAGTATAGCACTCGCAATTTTTTTCAATTGGTGAATGGTCGCTTTTATATTTTGCGTTGGAAATATTTATTTTCCCTTCTTTAGTATAGAGCGTGCCGTTTCGCGCATTTCTGGTCGGCGCGACACAGTCAAATAAATCTACGCCGTTTTCAACTCCCATAAATAAATCTTCCGGTTCACCGATACCGAGCAAATGCCGTGGTTTCCCTTCTGGCAATGTTTCATTTACCCACTTTACTGCCGTAGACATATCTTCTTTTGCAAAACTTCCGCCGATTCCGAAGCCATCAAAGTCTAAACTTCCGACAAATTCCGCAGACTTTTTTCGCAACCTCTCATTTCTTCCACCTTGCACGATGCCAAAGAGCATCGGAGCAAAATTTTCTATACGGGGTGTCTCGCAGGCGGACGCGCCGAGAGGCAGCGCTGGTTCAGTAGAACCAGACAGCGACCCCGCAGAGAAATATTTTGCTCCGATGCTTAATCTTTGATGTTCCATTAAACTACGTTCTGCCCAACGGTGTGTGCGTTCAAGCGCTTCTTCTTGATAACGCAAATCCTCCGCCGGAGAAGTGCATTCATCAAAAGCGAAAATAATATCTGCGCCCAAATTGTGCTGAATTTCAATTGATTTCTCCGGCGTGATGTAGTGCAAAGTGCCGTCTAGGTGTGACTTAAAAGAAACGCCATCCGCGCCAATTTTTGCAAGCCGAGGGGCGTCAGAATCATCAAACCCCGAACCAAAGCCCTTGGCTTGGTACGGGGCAGGCCTCTCTGAAATTGATTTTTCTATTTCTGCTGTTTTCATTATTTTAGAAATACCTGCCCCGTAGGAAGCTTGCTTTCCTTCGGGGTCTTTGCCAAAAGCGACACCTAAAGAAAAAACTTGGAACCCTCCGGAGTCGGTCATGGTAGGACCCTGCCAATTCATAAACTTTCCCAAACCTCCAGCGTCCCGCACGATTTCGTCTCCCGGTTGTAAATACAAATGATAAGTATTGCCGAGCACGACTTCTGCGCCCAACTCCGCCACTTGCTCCGGGATGAGAGCTTTGACTGTCGCCTTTGTCCCTACCGGCACAAAAGCCGGAGTCAAAATCACCCCATGCAGAGTTTCCAGCACACCCGCCCTACCTAGGAATCCCTTTAATTTTTTTTCAATCTTAAACTGCATCCCAGTACTAAAATTTTTAGTTTTTATTCATAATGGTTATTTATTTTAATAAAAAATTTAGTACGGGACAAGTTTTATAAGCTTTTTTATGACTGTGGATAACTTTGACTTTTACTTAGCATTTGGTATAATAGACATATTAGGCCTTCGGGCTCCGAGGACCCCCACGAAAGTGGGGGTCCGATTCGTTATAGTTGATTTTTAAACTTTATAATAATTTTTTTAAATGTTTCTTCGGGTAAACGATCTATCTTTCGAATCAATCTTTTTGCACTAAGAATTCTGGATTGTGACAAAATAACATAAGATTCATTTCCTTCACCATAAAGTATCTTAAAATAAAATTTATTGCTTTTAGGTTTTGACGTAAGAGGAACAACCCAAAGCATCTCTTTATTGAAAACTTTCAAAATAAGTACCGGCCGTTCGTAGTTTTCATTTTTCCCATCAATCTCTACGCCGATATTAATTCCCAATGAGCACCACCACACTTCACGCGTGTTCGAAAAAGGAATTGAAACCCTATCATGTAAACGTTTTTTATCTTCATTCCAATTATCAAAATCTTTATTCATAAATTATTTTTTAAATTACTGCAAGAATGGTTCCCATAATCTACTCGTAATCTAATTAAAATTTTTGATAAATCTCAAGTCGTTGTTTTATTGACTTGAGTATATTTTTCAAAAATTCAGAAAGCTTTGGATCAGTATCATCACTTGGAGCTTCTTTTAATTTATACCCCAAAACTTTTGCCATATATTCTCCAGCTGTATTTTTATCAATTATAAATTCTTTATGCAAATCTGAATGAGTAGTATTTTGTAGTTTACCAAGACTTTGGGTTGCTACGGCATCACTAAATACTTTTGCTTCAGCATCTTCACTGAAGTCACTTCCCCATTCTTTTGAAAAAGCTAATGCTCGATTTTTAATTTCATTTGGGCTAAGTAACATAGAATTATTATATTATATTTCCACCTCCACAAATTTTAATTCTTGGATATTAACCGGACTTACGAGTAAAACTTTTACAAAAGAATCCCTCGGGTCTGAAATCACGGCTTCTACTTTTGCGAGTGTGTAAGGCGCGATACCCGGCAGAACTGCTTCCATTCCCGGAGAGACGACAAAATCCCTCGGAAGACTAATCTCAAAATTACCCCCGCCTCGACCGATTATTTCTGTAAAAACATTACCATCTCCCAAAACAACCTCAGTCTTTATTTTAGGTGAAGAAAATAAAATTACTTTCGAAGAACCAGAGTTAACTGATTCAATGCGACCCAAGGGAACATCCCCTTCTGCAAAGACTAAATCTCCCACTAAAACCCCATTTTTCTCTCCCGCGTCAATAACCAAAGTGTCATACAATGATTTAGGTGGTTTTGATAAAATACTCGCTAAAACTAAATCTCTCTCCTCTCCCCCCCTACCTAGAATTTCTTTCATTCCAACGTTCTCTCCCAAAAGAGAATTATAGTTTGAGAGCGTAGCAGTATTTTCATTCAACCTTTCCCTTAGACTCTCATTTTCTAGATAAAGATTTTTCTTTGATTTAAAATACGCCCCGATATTTCCAAACTTCTCTCCGATACTATTGCCCAAAACTAAAACCGGTTTAAAAACAGCATGTGAGACAAAAGAGAGCCCGCTAAAAATATTGCTCCCAAAATAAATCAAAAAAAGCAAAATTATTACAACAAGGACTATCTTCTCTATTTTCTTTCTTTTTATTTTTCTATTTTGGAGGTAATTCATCTTGATTCCCGATCAAAATTTCTTGGTAAAACAAAATATCGTCTAAGATAATGCCGGCGCCTCGCGCAACTGCGGTAAGAGGGTCATCAACCACATACACAGGGATTTTGAGCACATTTTGGAGGAGCTTATCTAGTCCAGAGAGAAGGGCGCCTCCACCTGTGAGCACAATGCCTCGATGCATAATGTCGGAAAGTATTTCAGGAGGCGTCGTCTCAAGCACATCTTTAACTCCTTCAATCAATTCTCTGACTGAAGATAAAATGGCTTCACGAACATCAGAATCAGTAACTATTACTTCGCGAGGCAATCCTGTAAGTAAATCGCGTCCGCGCACTTCTGTCTCCATGTATTCACCCGGTAATACCGAACCAATATTTATTTTCACCATTTCAGCCGTAGTCTCGCCGATTAAAATTTTAAATTCGTCACGCATATAAGTGATGATATCGTTGTTTAATTTATCGCCGGCTATTTTTATATTTTTTGACTTCACAATGCCTGAAAGTGATATCACGGCAATATCAGTCGTGCCACCACCGATGTCTATAATCATAGAGCCCACCGCTTCCTTGATAGGTAGACGCACCCCGATTGCGGCCGCCATCGGTTCTTCCACTAAATACACATCTCTCGCGCCTGCGGAGCGAGCCGCATCATACACTGCGCGAGTCTCCACATTCGTGCTCCCCGATGGCACCCCCACCACTACTCTGGGACGCCCGAGTTTTTTGGATAACTTGTCCGCTTTATTTATGAGATACGTTAACATCTCTTCGGTCACTTCAAAATCAGATATCACGCCATCTACCAACGGACGCACTGCTTTGATATGCCCCGGGGTCCGGCCAAGCATCTCTTTGGCTTTAGCGCCGACCGCGAGCACTTGATTGGTCTTGATGTTTACCGCCACCACCGACGGCTCGTTTATCACAATGCCATGCCCTTTCAAATACACAAGGGTGTTTGACGTGCCCAAGTCTATACCTATGTCGTTTGAAATGTATTTATAAAAATTTTTAAACATTATGAATTAGTTTCTAGGTTCTAGTGACTAGGTTTTAGTAAATTTATTAATTCTTCTTTTGAAATAATTTTGCCTTTTTCTTCGGTGCGCGCCTTTATCTCTATCCCGTTTTCTTTAAGACTTCTCGCGGACACCACCCCCCGGAGTGGCATACCAAGCAAATCCGCATCCGCAAATTTCTCTCCGGCGGAAATTTCTTTACGGTCATCAAATAAAACTTCAATATTTTTTTTCTGCAAATCCTCATAAAGCTCATCTGCGTATTTTTGCACTTCCTCATCTTCCCCTAAGGAAAGTAAATGCAACGCAAAAGGCGCGATTGCCTCCGGCCAGATGATGCCTTTATCGTCGGAGAGCGCTTCCACCACGGTGCCCATCAGACGCCCCGGTCCGATACCGTATGAACCCATAAATACCGGCTTTCTTTCTCCATCCTCTGTCTGATAAGACAAATCTAGTGCGTCAGAAAATCTAGTGCCTAATGTAAATATATTACCCACTTCTACAGATTTATTTTCAACCAATTTTTCTTTCGATAAACCTAAGTTCTTTATTACTTCATCGTTGTAAACTTCTTTGTTGATTGCAATACCTTTATCCTCATCTACATAAATAGTGTCTTCACCCGCAGAAGTAATTGTCTGAAATTCGTGAGAGAATTTTGAAAACATCCCACCGGAAGCAAAAGTAAGATAGGTTAAATGCCCAATGCCGGTTCTTTTAAAAATATTTTTATACGCTTCTGTCACTTTTCCATAAAACTCCAAGTGTTCTTTCTCGTCTTTTGCAAAGGAATACAAGTCCTTCATCACAAATTCGCGAGTACGGATAATGCCAGACTTTGCCCGTATTTCATTTCTGAATTTAGTTTGAAATTGATACACAGAAGATGGCAGGTCACGATATGAATTCAAGAAACCTTTAAACATTTTCGTTATTGGAGCTTCGTGGGTAATAGCCAATCCAAGCTCGGTATCGTTTTTTAATTTTGTCTTAAACCAAACATCAACCTCCTTATCATCCCATTGGTTCGTCGGCTCCCAAGTTTCCCTCTCTTGGAGAGAAGACATAAATATTTCTTGCCCTCCAATTTTATTCATCTCCTCTCGGATAATGTTTTCAATCTTTTTTATTATCCGAAGTCCAAGGGGGAGATAGTCGTATATCCCCGCCATTTCCTTATGAATAAATCCCCCCCGAATCAGAAGTTCGGCGTTTTTGGACACTTCGTCTGCGGGCGCTTCTTTCCTAGTTTTGGTGAAAAGTTTAGTTTGTCGCATGCCATTAGTCATACTTGCCATACTAACCTAAAAAGGCGCCTTTAGCAAAGAGCCCTATGGCTAAAGAGCCATATAAAGGTTGCAAAAGCGCTCTCTTTCTGCTAGAATTGTATTCATGCAAAAAACACCAATTACAAAGGATTCGGCAGACACAAGCATTGAAAAAATGTTTGAGGCTGGAGCGCAGTATGGATATTCTAAAACTAGACGCCATCCATCAATCTCCCCTTTTATACACACAACCAAAAACAGGACCGACATAATCGATTTGGAAAAAACAAGTCTTTTGACAGAGACGGCGATAGAGTTCGCCAAGAGTTTGGGCGCCCAAAAGAAAGTTCTTCTTTTTGTCGGCACCAAGCCGGAAGCCAAAGAAGCAGTCAAGGAGGTTACTCTATCCATCGGTATGCCCTACGTAACCGAACGCTGGATTGGAGGCACGCTTTCTAATTTTTCTGAAATAAAAAAGAGAATTACCGAGCTTGAAAACTATCAAAAAGAAAACAAAGAGGGCGGACTTGAAAAATACACCAAAAAAGAACGTTTAGTTTTATCAAAAAAAATGGAGAGACTCGCTAGGTATTACACTGGTCTCTTGGGGCTCAAAAAATTACCGGATGCCCTCTTTATAGTGGACGCCAAGGCAGAACACATAGCAGAAAGGGAGGCGAGGGGTATGGGTATTCCTGTTATTGCTCTTATCAATTCAGATTCTAATATAAAAAATATAAATTATCCTATTGTGGGAAACGATGGAGCAGTGCCGTCCGTCCGTCTCTTTACTAAAGCAATTGCGGATGCATATAAAAAGGGAGGAGAGTCACTACCTGAAAAAGTTTCCTAAATAAAATATGTCAGTCAACGTCACAACAGAGTTGGTCAAAGAACTCCGCGATGCGACTGGAATTTCGGTGATGCAATGCAGACGCGCGCTCATTGAGGCAGAGGGCGATATGAAAAAGGCGCTTGCGATATTAAAAAAAACAAGCTCCGATATTGCTCTAAAAAAAGCTGACCGAGTGGCAACGGACGGAGCTGTGATGATAAAAACAAACGGCGCAAAAACTGTTCTTCTTGCTCTCCACTGTGAGACAGACTTCGTATCAAGAAATGAAGATTTCACTAACCTACTTTCTAGCCTTATAGATTTAGCGCTCACAAAAGGAATAGAGGAAATGAAGAAAGTAGCCAAAGATATGATAGACTCGGTAATCCAAAAAACCGGTGAAAAGATAGAGTTAGGCGAGGTATACGAAATCAGGGGTGAGGTTGTGGGTAGCTATGTGCACAACAATAAAATAGGAATCATCGTGTCACTCGTAGGTGGAAACCAAGAACTTGCCAAAGATATTGCCATGCACGTAGCCGCCATGAAGCCAGAATACATCACGGATAACGATATAAACGAAGAGACAAAAAAAACAATGACAGAGATATTTGAAAAGGAAGTAGCGAAAATAGACAAGCCCGAAGAAATAAAAAAGAAAATGCTGGAGGGTAAAATCAATACTTATTTTAAAGAAAAAACTCTAAAGAGTCAGCCATTCATAAAGAATCCTGATGAAACCGTAGGTCAACTGCTGGAGAGAAACAAAGCAAAGATAATAGAGGTCAAACGATACTTTATCTAAAAAGATATGAATCCCGTTAGAAATCTTATATGTTGAAACTTTTAATTAAAATTAATATAACTACGGAAATGCAAAGCATTTCCTATTTCTAACGAGATGAATATATTTTTAATTTTATTTTTAATATCACTCGGAGGCATCGTCTTTATGATTTCTCGAAAAATGATTCTCTTTAAAAGAGGCACTGTGACGGCAAGTGGAGAATTTCCTTTTAAGACTCCGGAAATGGAAGAAATAAAATACATTATTGTAAAAAAAATAAAAAACTACGGATACGCCATTCTAATTTCAACTCTGCGTTTTTCGATAAAATCAACCCACTTCGCAAAGACAAAAAGCAAAGATTTAATAGAAAAAATTAAAACAAAATTTTATAAAAATGAAAAAGTAAATGAAGAGGTGAAAGAGGTCTCAAAATTCTTAAAAAGCGTGTCTGAATACAAAAATAAAATAAAAAAGATAAAGAGTAGAATAAAAGAAGAAGAGGGTATAGAATAGAAAAAAATACTGCCGGGGTAGCTCAACGGTTGAGCAACTGTTTTGTAAACAGTAGGTTGGAGGTTCAAATCCTCTCCCCGGCTCAAAAAAATTGACATAAACGTCCCTTTGTTTTAGAGTTACATTGAAGTAATGTTGCTTCGAAAAATTAATAAAATTCTATACATCATGGAAAATTACACCGATTTAGATGTTAATAGAGTTATTGCCGACCTTGAAGTACTTTCAGCAGAAATGAGTGCTCGCACTGGTGGACTTCTCCGTATGTTCTTAATTTCCTACAAAAATATCGAGAAACGTAAAATGAAAGATGTGCCAAATGAGAACATAGTTGAAGCCAGTTTTGGAATGTCTTCCCAGCACATGTTTTTTTTCGCAATGAAGGAGAAAAGGTGTTTCATCAGCCAGCACGGAGTTTTTAAGAAGGAAGGAGCAAGCGTCTTTGACCTGCCATCTGGTTCATCTTACTCGGATGAATCATGGAACAAAGCGATCGCGGTTTTCGGGGGTGCCGCTACATGCTTTGTAGAAGCGATAGAGAGTAGTAAGAGTCTCAAGGAGCTCGAATATAAGTTATTTTTTTCCACCACTCCTACACAAATAACTTAAAAACTCAACACCATGCTTGCGTACGTTTTAGAATTTTACCGTGAAATACGAGGCTATACCCGTTTTGAGCTGGAAGGGCTTACGGGAATTCCGGCCCACGTAATTTCTGAATTTGAAAGTGGCAAGATATTGCCAGATACTGCTCAACTAGAAGCACTCGGTAAAGTGTTTCGAGTGCCCAGCGACTTGCTACTTCGCATGGCTAAGAACGAAGAAATAGAGGGAGAGATCTTAGAGGGTGATTCTATTCTTATTGAACATGTCTTTAGATCGTATATGAAAATGAAGATAAAAGGAGAGTAAATGCGAGGAGATGCTTCAGGGAGAGGATTCTCATCGTTTAAGAATTAAGTAACTGCGGGTTTTTGCTAAGCCGTCCAACTGGTCGGCTTTTTTTATATCTAAAACTTACTTTGAAAATAAAAACCCCTCCGAACCATTGCTGGCCGAAGGGATCTCGCTGTGCTTGGCAGGCGCTAGAAAGTGGATTACATCTTCTTTGTGTTTTTGTGTTCTGGCCCTTTATGAAAGAGCAAAATCGCTGAACAGACAGCGCTCAAAAACATGCAGAAAAAAGCGCCATACATTCCCCAGCTAAAATAGCTCTCAATGATAAATTGAATCATACAATTATGTATTTAGAGTCAATGAAACAAATAGTATCTCTATTAAAATATTAGTCCTATTTAAAGGTTTTGTCAAAGACATCTAGACTTTTTGAGGTTTTCATGCTATAAATCTTAACAAGAACTTGACTCTTTGAAATTGGTTTTATTGGGTGAGCAGAGAAGACTTTTAGAAGCCTTTTGCGCTCACCTTTTTAATAAAACTTTAATATGAAAAAACATTTAGTTATTACCGCCAGTCTGGTTTTCTTTTCTAGCGTTATTTATTACTTTATCTCTTTATCCTTTAGGATAAGTCCAGAGTCAAAAGAGTTTTGGTTTGGTTTACTTGCTGTTATATTTGCGTCATCTGTTTTTCCCTTCTTAGCGATGTTTAGATCGTATTCTAAATCTGATGTCGTAATACCTAACATCCCTCTTTTGCTTTTGATGGGTTTCGTTACCGTTATAATACCTCATAGTGGATTACCAGATATACTAACGACAACTTGTATGGGAACAACGATCGCATTAATGGTTTCTGGCATTTACCTATCACGTTGGTGGTCAACAATGAACAAAATATAACCTAACTTACTCAACCTAGATTAAAATTTATTTTACAATCTAAAAATAAATATCGAAATGAAAACGAACGAGCTGAGTCCAATCAACGGAATCCAAGTTTTTGAAGCTTTGGGTTCTCAAGGTGATTTTGATTTTCTAGAGAGAAATCCAAATCTATCTTCCGAAAAGCATATAGTACTAGCAACTTGTTATGGAGGTAGTGATTTAGAATGGCAGGGAGTTCTCTTTTTTGTGCCGGATAAACGTCGTTACAGTAATGTAGAAGCAAGGGACTATTCCGTTGAAAAAATATCTGAATCAGATATGATACAGGTTTTGTGTTGTGACGCTTTCTTCGCACACCTTGATTTGAGGCACTATGATCTGAACATAGCCCTCTTCTTTGTAGACAAGACAGAAGCAGATGACCTAACCTATAAAGTAAAGTCGTTTGATTCCGTTGAAGATGTTGAATCTGAGGAGAGAGTTGAAGCAAATGTAAAGGACGTTTCAGATGCGCTTGATTTACTTGCCATGGATTTGCTAATCGGTAGGTATACGAAAATAGCAGAAAGTTTGTATTTTAAAGAAACTTCCACTCTCTTGGGCCTAAAGAAAGTTTTATTAAAACTCGAACAGTATAAAAACCACTTTCTTAAATCCTTAAAGATTGCAAAATGAATTGTCTGGATACGATACGACCTCTTAGCAAAGTCTACCTATCTAACAAGCGAGCGCTCGTGATTTCGGTCACGAGCGTTTTTATTTATAAAATAAAAAATCCCTTCGAGCCATTGCTGACCGAAGGGACACGTTCACCGCACCTGAAAGTGGATTGAAGAGAGATTGGGCCGTGGTATGTCTCTTGAGCTCTTTATATGCAAAAAACGTATGAATTATCCAGTGAGTCCAGAAGAGCATTCCCACTAAAAGCAGAAAAAATCCCAGTGATGCTATCGATAACTCAAAAATCCAAAGCGCAGATACATAAAACATCAGAAAAAGCACAATTGAGAGAATTCTCATGACACCCTGCATTCTTATCATCCCGTAAACATGTTTTAGAGATATGTAATGATATTTCGGATTTAGGTTGTCTAACCGAGTTACTCTTCTGACGATTTTCTTATGAGTGAGAATCATCCAGGCAGTAACGTATCCAAATGAGACGCCTGAGTTAAGAACAATCATCAATCGTAGAATTAGAGGCCAATCAATTGTTGAGTTATACATGATCATCAAAGTTTTCAGTTAAGGAATGTTGTTTCGGTCCCATTGGTTTTTTTGCGTTCAGAGTTTGCAAGAGTTCCTTCAGATATTCTCTTGCCTCTTGCAAGTTGGCGATATCTGATATGTATGTTTCTTGGCTAAGAGAACCTTTATGAAAACGCTCTTCAACTTTCTGTATTCTGTCATCGACCGATGTGAGGACTTTAGTAAGGTCATCTTCCGAAGGATGCAACGTTGCTTTTCCTTCGCCTATCCACTCTAAGATAGCAAGGTAGACAACGGCGTCTCCATTAGGAAAAGGTTCAAGGCTTTCGATACTCTGCGTCGCAAGTTCACCCAGAATGTGATTGTCAATAAAACTGAATGTATCAAAAAACTCCGCAATGGGAATCGACGATAAGCGCTTTTTTTGTGACATGGTGGTTATATTTAAAAGTCAATGAAAAATTATTTATTTATTTTTACAATACATCTTTTCACGCTTTTTGTAAAGTTTTACTTTTTTGGATTTAAAATAAAAATCCCCAGCCAAAGTAGCCGGGGACTGAACAGACGCGCTCTCCTCGTATGAGCCGAAAGGAGCCTCTTCTTCCACTGCGCTTGAAAGTGGAGTTAAAAAATCTTACTTACTCTCGTTGGAGAGTTTTTCTTAGATTGTAGGAAATTTCTCTTGGTCTTAAAGAATACATTTCTTTTTCTTTTGGGAAAATTTCCTGGTCAATTCCATCGTAAGCGTAAGTTCTTATTCTCGTAGAGCGGGTTTTTCCTTCAAAAGGAATATCCTCTATGTTTTTGATTACCTTCTCAGGCTTCCCGAAATTTGGGAACCTTATCGCGAAGTATGTGGCAAATAGAAATGCAATTATAGTACCAATTACAAAAGCAAGATACAGAAAAAAATAATCCCATCCGGTAACTGTTAGAAAAAATGATTGAAGTATCATGGCTTAATATTTAATTTTTTAAGAAGATTCTTATTTGATAATATTTTACCATTTAAAAGAAACTTGCACTAGGCTTGGATAGTATGTTGAACTAGTTGAAAAATTTTAGGGAATGTGGTATTAATTAAGCAGATTTCGTTGAAATTTTCTCACTCAAAAATACAAAACGTTATGAAAAAGATAATTTCAAAGTTCTTGGATAGAACAAGAAAGATGAGCAATTTGGTGTTTATGACTGTACTTGTCATTATCTTTTTACTTCCATCAATAATACTACTAGTTATTCCATCGCTGTACATTTCAAAACATATTGAAAACCCAATTATCGCATTTGGTGGTTTAGCGTACTATTGCGTACTTCTTATAATGGCCATGAAAGTGTTGTACTCGTTGAGGCCTAAAAATTGGGAGGACGGAAGTAAACGTAGTGGGAGAGCAGATCCAGAAAGTCAGTCATTTTCTTCTCTTTCAGAGAAAATAATATTCGCATATTTGCGACGCGAATTGTCACCATCTGAACATGAACGAGTTGAAAAAATAATTTCGGAAAGTATCTTGACTTACCCTGTTTTCGAAAAAATACTAGGGGCTTACAAATCTTATCTTAGAAGATACGGTGACAGGGCAGAAGAAGTCATGGAAGCAGACCATAAAGAGTTCGATGAATTTACCGACCAATACTTTACTGAAATGAAGCAGAAAGATCCTGAGTTAAATTAACTCAGAAAGTAAGAAGGTGAAAATAATGCCCATTCAGAAATGTTTGGGCTTTTTTTATTAAATTCCTAATTCTCTAAGTTCAATTTCAAGAGATTCAGTATCTATAAACAAAATACTTTTTATACCAAGGGCTTCACTGGCTTTGATGTTTTCTTCCCGGTCGTCTATGAATATTGTTTCTTCTGGAGAGAGTCCGGAGCGCTCTAGGGCGATACGATAAATTTTTGGTTCGGGTTTTATAGCTTTAATTTCGAAAGATACTACTATGTCGTCGAACAACTTTTTTAAGTTGTTTTCTTCCATTAATTGCTCAAAGAATGGACGGGTAGCATTACTTAAGAGAATTATTTTGTAATTTGCTTTTAGCTTTTTTATTAATTCTATAACCCCCCTATTAATCACTGCCAGCTTTAACCACGCCTTACGAACCTCTTTTGGGTCCTCTTGCGCTAGCTTACCCATAGCCTCAAAAAGTTCTTCTTCCGTGATTTCTTCTTTATCAGCTATCGGTCCGTATCTTTTTTCTATCTCTTTGGCTTTTTCATCCCCGAATTTACTTTTGAGCCAAACGATACCAACCTCACTTGAGACCACACCATAGAAATCAAAAATGATGGCTTTATAATTCATGATTTTAGTATAGCAAAATTAGGTAAACATAGAATGATAAACAGTCCAAAATAAATCATAAGGCCAAGTAAGGGCAGGAACTACAAACCACCAAAAAAAAGTTATTATATTACCGCTTAGTGAACCTGTCCAAATAAAAGCTGATGGTCCAGAAATGAATAGTCCCTTTATCTCTAAGACAAGAGAAATCACCAACCCAATTCCAAGGTAAAATATCGCAATTTGCTTGATTGTTTTCATAATTTTGACTCCTTAGGATTACAAGACCATTCGACGGGTGGACAAGCATTTGGACATCCTCCTGCTCTGTCACAAAACCCTCCACAACGAGACACAATTTTCTTCGTATTTTTATTTACATAATAAAATGGACCGTCTACTTCAGCCATACAGTTAATAGATATCAAATCTCCGCATTCAGCAACAAGTTCACACTCTGAACCCTCTAATGTATTTAGAATTTCAGTGTATTCTTTTTTAGTCTCTTTTGCTGATAAAAGATATCCTACAAGAACGATTACTAAAATTATAATTGATGCTATGTAAAAATAAGTTTTCTTTTTCATATTTTTAGTACATATAAGTTCGAAAGTATTAGATTGGAACAACTATGGTTGACCCCAGTCTAAAAGTTCGGTAAAGCGAAGATAGTATCCATAGGGGTCAGCCATACGAAAGTCATGCCAGACCCTATAGTCGTCCCTGCTTTCTTGTAGTTCTTTTACAATGTACTGTGGTAAATTACTTTTTACCATTGAATAGAAATCTTCAATATTAGATGTTGGCATTGTTAATTCTATTGCATAGCCACGTATGGTATCTCGTGGGAATTTCTTAAAATACGACTGATTAAAAACCCTATCATCGTCTCCATAAAAATTAATAATTGTATCTCCTAATTTGTCTTTTCGCTTTAACACAAGATATCCGGGATAGTTTTTTCCTTTTTTGTCTTCACTAATAACCTCAAAACCTAACTTTGAGTAAAATTCTTTAACTTTACCAAAATCTGGGATATGTAGTTCAATAATAAGGTTATTGTTTATTTTACTTTTCATAAAGTTATTATAATCACGTCTAGTCTCGGCATATAGTTATTATTTTTACTCTATTCCTTCTTTTACTTCCTCTTCTTCTCCCTCTTCCTCTAGCCCAAAAGTTTCTTGAATCAAAGGCTCAAGCTTATCTATGTCTTGAAATCCGGTATACAAATCCCCTTCTACCACTAAGGCGGGGAGTTTGGTATCTTCTATTTTATAAATCGCGAGCATCGCTTCCACTGCCGAGAGGTCGGTGGAAAAATCAAAAGAATAAACCCGCAATTCCGGATACTTGTTTTTCAGCCGTGAAAGCACGAGTCCTTGGCGTTCACATTCACTGCAATTTTCCGCGGTAGTGTAAAAATAAAGAACAAAAGCGTATTTAAAACCACAACGAGAAGATATTTGCTTCATCAAAAGATAATCCTTGATTTGGAGAAGTGAATAATATTTTCTCAAATATTCCACCTCTTCTGTTTTACCTAGATTACTCTCGCCCCATTCTAGCTTTGCTCCGAGCTCTCCCAATAAATCAGAGAGCACCGAAAAACCGGAGACATTTTTACAAGAGAGTTCGGAGAGGAGCGCAAACTGCGTTTCGGAAGATAAAATATCAAGCGATATTTCGTCTTGGATTAGTTTTAATTGGTTAATTTTTTTGGTGCTGAAATAATCGCTCAAGTAGCTCGCCGAAAGAAAAAGCGTCAGAGTGATAAGAAATACGATAAAATATTTTTTCCAATCAACGTTGTTTTTCATGTTTTAAAATATTTAGCGCCAAGAAGGTCTTTTAGCGACAATCGTATTGTAAATAGAACTGAAAAGCCAAAATGGAGCAACGACACTATAAATTGAAAAGAAATACAGAATATGGAGAGGAAAGACTTTTTTCTCCGCTATTTTATGCCCTAAAACGATGGACACAATAACGAGAGAGTATAGGATTAAAATGACAAAAAGAACAGATTTGGTATTTATAAAAAAAGGGTCAAAATTATAAAATGGAGAACTAAATTCAAAACCCACCGTGCGCAATTCTACAATTTTGCCTTCTACGAAATTCCATAAACGAATTGCGATGCGACTAAAAAGATAACTCGCGGCAATAATGGAAACAATCCCCGCGGGCACGGTGAAAAGTGAAAAATTCCCATATTTTTTCTGAAATAAAACCCCGCGATAATCAATGGTGTTGTTGATAAACCCGTAAATCCAGCGCAACCTTTGTTGATAAAGTCTCCTGACTGAAGACGGAGTATTGGTATAAACAAAAGCATCGTGGCATTGTTCTATTTTCATATGATTCTTTTGCATCCGATAGGCTATTTCCATGTCTTCGGTATTATGCGCGCTTCGATAAGGACCTAACTCTTCAAAAACCTTCCTGCGAAAAATAGTAAGCGGTCCCGGAGTCACGTGGATAGCATTTATGAGTCCTAGCATTTTCTTTACATAAATAGACATATAATATTCGGCTTTCTGAGCATATTCTATAATATTTTTTGGGTTGCTTACTTCAATAGATGGCGCAACCGCCATAGTGCTCTCATCTCTTTCAAAATAGCTCATAATACGCACGAGCGAATCCGAATCCACATAAGAATCCGCATCTAGACATCCGGAAAATTCGGTATCACAATTCTCAAGTCCTAAATTAAGCGCCGTGTGCTTGCCACCATTTTCTTTATGAAAGACTTTGACGTTTGAATATTTGGCAAATTTTTGAATAATATTTAATGTGCCATCCGTGGAACCATCGTCCACTAAAAAAATTTTTAGTTTTTCTTTGGGATAGTTCAGGTCGAGAAGCGAGCGAACTGTTTTATAAATCGTGCGCTCTTCGTTGAAGCAAGGCACAGTGACTGTCACAGTGGGGTATCTGGCGAGCACTACCTTGCCTTTCCTGTTTTTGATTGTTTTACGGTTCTCCAAGAAAGTAACGAGCAAAAACACTTGGACGTAAACCGCCAAGAAAGTAAGAACATAAAAAATAATATTGAAAGTCGTAGCCATATGTCCTTACATTATAACAACTTTTGGGTAAAAAGGCAAAAGCGCGCCGGCATACGCCGGCGCGCTTTATTGAGTAAATCTACATTTTCATTTCAGTTTTTCCTCCCATTCCTCCTCCACTCATAGTATCCCTCCCGCCACAAGACATGCAAACTCCTTCTTTGCATTTTTTGCACCTGCAACCAAAAATTTTCACAAGAGCGGAGATGCCCACTAAGAGATATACCAGTCCCTCAAGGAGAGGTATAGAGCCCAAGAGCATGTTTATTACATTCCAAGAGCCTACGCTACCTAAGAGCATTCCAAGGCCCATCAGACCCCAATTGAGTCCTCCCGCGATAAGCAGAAAATTCCCGATTTTGCTCGTAGTGCAGTGCGCTCCTTTACAACAGCATCCATCTTTACAATTTGCACACATATTTTTATTAAAAATTATTTTTATAAACCCCGCCTTTTCGACAAAAGAGGTCGGGTTTGGTATTAATATTTCCATTATACCATATCGCAAAAAAATGCTACAATATATCACATTAGAAATAAACAAAAAAAATCATGGAAAATGCAACAGAAAATACAAAAGAAAACAATAGTCAAAAGCCGATGGACTCAAAACCGATAGTTGGGGCAATACTGATAGTGGGGATAATGATAGCTGGGGCTATATTGCTCAAAGGAGGAGGTGGCGTAAATACTTCATCCAAAACCCCCATATCTAAGGAAGACCATATATTGGGAAATCCTAAAGCAGAAATCGTAATTGTAGAATATTCTGATACCGAATGCCCTTTCTGTAAAGTTTTCCACCAAACCATGCATCAGGTAGTAAACAAAAGCGAAGGAAAAGTCGCTTGGGTTTACAAACATTATCCAATCGAAGGACTGCACCCTAAAGCGCCCCTTGAAGCCGAAGCCACCGAATGCGCTTGGGAACAAGGAGGCAATACTGTGTTTTGGGAATATATAGATGAAGTATTTTTGCGAACAGAATCCAACAACAAGCTTGACCTGGCAGAATTGCCGAAAATAGCAGAAAGTCTAGGTCTTGATGTAGGGAAATTTAATTCCTGCGTTGACAGCGGAAAGTATAAAGAAAAAGTGCAAAGTCATATAAGCGATGGCAACCTAGCGGGTGTCCGTGGCACACCCTCTTCCTTTATTCTAAAAAATGGAAGCGTGGTCGGCACTATCCCCGGCGCGCAATCCTTTGAAGGCGTAATGGCGCAACTCGAGACACTTTTGATTGACTAGTCAAAATAGTTCTTAAGTCGAGAGATTTTTTCGTGACTGCGGAGTTTTTCGTGGACTTTGGCTTCAATTTGGCGGATACGTTCACGGGTCACACCAAATTCTTCCCCTACTCGCTCTAAGGTATGCTGAATGCCATCTATAAGTCCATAGCGCATTTCCAAGATTTTTCGCTCTTTGGGATTTAATTCGTCTAGCACGCTTTTGATTTGGTCGGAAAGAATTCTTCTGGACGAATCTTGGTCCGGGCGGAGAATCTTGTCGTCGGGAATAAAGTTCTCCAGCGTTGACTTGTCGTCATCGTCCCCCACTGGTTGTTCCAGCGAGATAGTTTCTTGAGAAATATTTTCAATCACGTGAATTTTTTCAACCGGGATACCCATCTCGGTCGCTATTTCCTCTGCTAGTGGCTCCCGGCCCAAATCTTGACTAAGTCTCCGATGCACTTGTTTATATTTGGAAATTGTTTCCACCATGTGGACCGGTATACGAATGGTGCGGGATTGGTCTGCGAGCGCTCTGGTGATAGACTGGCGAATCCACCAAGTGGCATAAGTAGAAAATTTATATCCCTTTGTCCAATCAAATTTCTCCACCGCTTTAAAAAGACCCAAGTTCCCCTCTTGAATTAAATCAAGTAAATTTAAGTTCGCGCTTCGACCCACATATTTCTTGGCAATAGACACCACCAAGCGCAGATTTGCCCGAGCCAGCAGATTTTTTGCTTCCAAATCTCCTTTTTCTATTCTCCTGGCAAGTTCTTTTTCTTCGCTCGCATAAATGAGTGGATACTGCCCAATTTCTTTTAAATACATCTGAATAGAATCGTGAATAGCTGATTTATTTAAATCAAGATTACTAGGGTCATTATCAAGATTGAGAAGATTCCCTCCTTCGAGTACATCTATACCAGCAACTCCAAATTTTTCATATAGCTCGTCTAGAAATAAAATATTATTTTCAATATTTGGGAATGTCTTCAAAATTTCATCATAGGTTATAAAACCGCGCTTCCGCCCTTTTTCAATCAAGATATCGGACCGATGAAGCAGTTCTTCCGCCTTTTTTTCGGCAACAGTTGGTTTTTTTAGTTTAGGGACAGACTTCTTTATAATTTTTTTCTTAACCCTCTTAAATTTTTTGGTTTTTTTAACCTTTTTTGTCTTAGCTCTTTTTAGAGCTTTTTTCTTTTTATTCAGCTTTTTATTCTTCATTTTTTTCTTTTTCATAATTCTTATCTTTTGATTTATCTTGGGGCCTATAATTTTTTTATGCGACCATTTTTTAAATCTTGTATTTTGTTACTGATAATTTGACACTCTTTTAAAATTTCGGTCGACTTTGAGACATCTTTCCCTTCTTCTGCCAGACGCAATTCTTTCATTTTCTCTGCCAAGTTTTCTTTCAGATATTCTTCCTTGAAATTAGAAAGTAATTCATCCAAATCTTTTTTCAAGTCCACGTCTCCTCCGTAAAAAACTTCTGCTTCGTAAATCAAATCTTCTTTACTACTCCCCAACTTTTCTAAAATCTTATCGACACCCCCATTTAAAAATTCTCCGAGCTTTTGCAACACCCCTGATACATCAACTACGGGTTTCGGTAGTTCTCGTTGCCAAAAAATGATACCAAAGAGTCTCCGTTCGATATAATCCTTGCGAAAAAGGCTCGAGTGTTTCTCTTTCGCTTCCTGTATTTCATCTTTTTCAAATTTTAAATTTTCGTTAACTCTCTTTAAATCTTCTCCTAACGCTACCTCCGGTATTCCCGATGCGTCACTTATTTTTTTTACAAAATGCACTTTTTCAATAGAGCTTGGAATAGCACTAACGTATGGCAATAACTTTTCTTTTATCAATCTTCCGGCTTTTCGTTCGTCATCTGCTACCTCCTTCAAAATCCTCTCTAAAATAAACAAAATTACATGTTTGGATTCCCGTATCGCTTCCCGCCAAGCGGGCACGCCTTCTTTAGAAATCAAGTCTGCCGGGTCAAAACCCTCCTTGATATTTGCCACCTTCACGTCCATGCCCAAAGAAAGAGCGATTCTGCCGGCTCTAGCTGTTGCACTTACCCCCGCCTTATCTGCATCGAAAGCAAGGATAATATTCTCGGAGAGTCTGCGTACCAGACCTAAATTTGAAACTGCATTTTCTCGCGAGACAGTATTTTCCGACAGAGCTGTGCCGGAAGTGGCAATTGTATTCTTGAATCCTGCCTGATGAGACAATACTAAATCCATCTGACCTTCAACTAAAATAGAAAAATTATTTTTGCGGATAGAATCTTTGGCGCGATCCAGCCCATAGAGCACAAGCGACTTGTTGAATATAGGCGTGTCGGGACTGTTTAAATATTTTGGGCCGACGTTTTCTGTCGGTCTCCCGACCCCTTCTAGCGTCGGGACTTCTTCTCCGAAAATCCGGCCGGAGAATGCTATAATTCTGCCACTCGAGTCTCCAATCGGAAACATAATTCTGGAACGAAATCTATCATACATTCCTTTATCGCTACCTTTGGCAAGTCCGGCGCGCTCTATTTCCGGGTCGGAGAATCCTTTTGTTTTCAAATACTGGTAAAGGTCTCTCCAAGATTCTCTCGCAAATCCTATTTTAAAGTCCTGCACAGATCCCTCGGACAGTCCACGCCCTCTTAAATAAGAAAGGGCTTCAGGATTGTCTCTGAGATTCTGAATAAAAAACAGAGAGGATTCTTCCATCGCTTTGTAAAGTCTCTCCTTCTCACTTTCTTTTTCTTTATTAAATTCTCCGAGGACTACACCGGCTTTATCCGCCAAGAGCTTCAGGGCTCCCTTGAAATCCAGTCCTTCAAATTCTTCCACAAAAGAAAATATGTCTCCTTTAGCCCCGCAACCAAAACAATAATAACTTCCTCGAGCGGGCGAGACGAAAAACGACGGTGTCTTTTCGTTATGAAAAGGACATTTGGCTTTTAGGTTTGCGCCAGTTTTTTCCAACTTTATATAAGAAGAGACTACTTCTTCGACTGAAAGCCTCTCCTTAATTTGTTCTACTGGAGAGTTCATCCCGTTAGAAATTTAACTCTAATAATTTGACCTTTAAACCCGTTATTAAAATTTCTAACGGGATTCATGACTTTCTAATTATTCTTCTAAACTCGCTTCTAATTTATTTTTCCCCGAGAAACCGCTTCCTTTGGAGGAAAATCCCGTACCGGCTGGGATAAGCCGTCCGATAATTACATTCTCTTTAAGTCCGCGAAGATTATCAACTCCGCCTTTGATGGCATTCTCGATCAAAACTCGATTGGTATTCTGGAACGAAGCTGCCGAGAGCCAGCTCTTGGTGCGAAGCGATACCTCCGTAATGCCGAGCACTATCGTCTCTCCTTTGGCAATATTGCCACCCGCTTTCTTTACTCTTTGATTTTCTTCTATCAGGGCTGTGTTTTCCACGATATCGCCGACGGAAAAATTGGTCTCACCCGCATCTTTGATTTTTCTCCTTGAGAACATCTGGCGAACTATTATTTCGGTATGTTTTCGTCCAATCGAAGCGCTTTGCATTTCGTAAACTTTATTTATTTCTCGGATGATGTAGTCTTCAACCAACTCTTTGCCTCCGTATTTGAAGATTTCACTTATATCCGCAGACCCGTCAGTCAAAAGTTCGCCTTTTTTTACTTCATCTCCGGTTTTAACGAGCGGAATTCTATGAAAAGATGCCACATACTCTATTTCGTTACCTTTCCCGTCACCCTTGCTCTCGCTCTGAACTTTGATTATTTTTTCTTTACCGTCTTTATCTTTCACTTCCACTACCACGCCATCAGTTTGAGAAACTACTGCCGGATTTTTCGGAATTCGACGTTCAAATATTTCTTCCACCCGAGGTAGTCCGGTAGTAATGTCTGTTCCGGCTACACCTCCCTGATGGAATGTTCGGAGCGTCAGCTGTGTGCCCGGTTCACCGATTGCTTGGGCGGCAATAATGCCAACCGCTTCTCCTTCTTCCACGAGTTTATTTCTTCCCAAATCAAGTCCGTAGCACATACGACAAAGACCATGAACTGTCTCGCAAGAAAAAGGCGAGCGCACAAACACTTCTTCAAAACCCGCTTCTTCAATTTTATAAGCTTCTTCTTTGGTGACCAAAAATCCTTTTTTATACGCCACTTTTCCATTTTTGCCTTTCAGGTCACCCGCCAATACTCGGCCACGGATATTTTTAGAAAGAGGAATTTCAATGCCGGAAATATTTTCTTTGGTGACAATTTTCCCTTCTTTTGTTCCGCAATCTTCCTCGGTTATCACCACATCTTGCGCCACATCCACCAGTCGGCGGGTCAAATAACCTGCTTTTGCGGTATTGAGCGCCGTGTCAGAGGCGCCCTTTCTGGCTCCGTGAGTCGTCACGAAGTACTCAATCGGAGAAAGTCCTTCATGATAGGATGGCAAAATCGGAAATTCCAAAGTTTTACCCTGGTTGTTTTGGATAAGACCTTTCATTCCGGTCATCTGTACCAATTGACCCATCGAACCCCTGGCTCCGGAGGTAAATAAGTCAAAAGTAGGACCATTTTTATCCAGTGTAGCAGGCACGACTTTTTCCAAATCTTTCTTGGTATTAGTCCAAACTTCAATAATTTTCTGGTATCTTTCTTTCTCAGATAAAAAACCGTCAACCCATTCCGATATAATTTGTTCTTCCGCTTTTTTACTTTCTTCGATAATTTTTACTTTCTCTATCGGTACCTTCACATTGTCGAGACCCCAAGTAATCCCCGAGACCGTGGAATATTTGAAACCGAAAGCTTTTATTTTGTCTAATATCGGAGGAGTAGCATCTACGCCATAATGCATGATAAGTTCATCAAGTAAAGCCGAGAGTCTTTTTTGATTCATTTCATCTCCCACATAAGCGAAATCATCCGGCAAAATGCTATTGAATAAAAGTTTGCCGACAGAAGTTTCAAAAATCTCTCCTTTGAATTGACTGTATTTGATAGAATCGGTTGCCAAAACTTTTATTTTGGCGCGAAGCGACACGATATCATATTCATAGGAGGTAATAGCCTGGTTCGGACTGGCAAAATATCTTCCTTCCCCTTTTTCTTCATTTACAGACTTTGTCATCCAAAAGGCGCCCAAAACTATATCTCGACTCGGGTGCACTATGGGATCACCATTCTGAGGCTTGAGTAGATTTTTGTTCGCCGCCATCAATTCTTTAGCTTCCCATTGCGCTTCAACCGAGAGAGGCACATACACCGCCATCTGGTCGCCGTCAAAGTCCGCATTGAACGCGGCGCAGACCAGCGGGTGCACTTGCACGGCATTGCCTTCGATTAATATAGGATTGAAAGCTTGAATACCTAGACGGTGAAGGGTAGGCGCGCGGTTGAGTAATACATATTTTCCTTCTATCACTTCTTCTAACATTGCCCAAACTTCCGGAGTACGCTCTTCTATGAGTTTATTAGCCCCGCGAATGTTAAAAGCGAGTTCCGCTTGCAGAATTTTTGAAATCACAAACGGTCGGAAAAGCTCAAGCGCCATATGCTTCGGCAAACCGCATTGATTGAGCTTTAGTTGTGGACCGACAACGATAACCGAACGACCGGAATAGTCCACACGTTTACCGAGCAAATTCTGGCGAAAAAGTCCTTGTTTGCTTTTCAAATTATCCGAAAGAGATTTTAGTGGACGTTTTTGAGATTGGCTCATAGCCGCAGAATCATTTTGTTTGGCGATGGAATTATCAATCAGAGCGTCTACCGCTTCTTGGATAATTCTTTTTTCATTGCGAAGTATGACGTCCGGCGCATTTATTTCTTTCAGTTTCTTTAGACGATTATTGCGATTTATCACTCGGCGATATAGGTCGTTTAAGTCGGAGGTTGCATGCCTGCCACCGTCGAGCGCCACCATCGGACGAAGCACCGGCGGGATAACCGGAATAACAGTGAGGAACATCCACTCCGGTCTGATTCCCGCATAAGTCATAGCGCGAATAAGAGAAAGTCTTTTTTGTAATTTCTCTTTTTCGGCAGTGTTGGCTTTTTCCAGCATTGTTTCGGTATGCGCTTTTAATTTATTTAAATCCAGATTTTTAAAAATAGAATGGATAGCTTCTGCGCCAATATTTGCCTCAAAACAAGTGCCGTATTTCAGAGAATAATGATGAAAAGAGATTTCATTGAGAACTTTTCCTTCATAAATTTCTCCGATTTCTTTCTTGGTGACAGAGAGAAGATTTTTTAACTTTTCGCGAGTTTCTTCGTCTGCTGCATTTTTTAATTTTGCTTTATATTCTTTCTCCAAGGAAGTAACCACGGATTCTTTTTCATCTTCGTGCACGCGAGTTATGATATAGCCAGCAAAGTAAATTACTTTTTCCAGGTCAGAAACAGAAATATTGAGAAGAATGCTCATACGAGAAGGCACTCCGCGTAAAAACCAAATATGCGCCACCGGAGTCGCCAGTTCAATGTGTCCCATACGTTCTCGACGGACTATGGACCTCGTGACTTCCACTCCGCATTTCTCGCAAATTATATCTTTGTATCTTATTCGGCGATATTTTCCGCAATAGCATTCATAATCCTTCTCTGGTCCGAAAATTTTCTCGTCGAAAAGACCACCGCGTTCGCTTCGCCCCGTGCGATAGTTTATTGTCTCCGGTTTGGTCACTTCTCCATAGGACCATTCTTTTATTTGCTCCGGCGAGGAGAGCTTGAGTGTTATAGAATCAAAATCAGTTGTGTTTAATGTTTTCATTGGTTAATTTAATTAAAATTTATAATTCTTATTCTGATTTTGACCTAATTTTTTTCCCGCTTCTTTAAGTCCACATCGAGCGCGAGCCCTCGTAAATAATTTAGCATCACATTGAACGACGCAGGAGAATTTGGCGGTCTAATCTTCTCATTTTTAATGATGGAATCAAAGGTTTGTGAACGACCGGCTATATCATCGGACTTTATGGTAAGCATTTCCCGCAAACTGTAAGCGGCTCCATATCCTTCGAGCGCCCAGACTTCCATTTCTCCGAATCGCTGACCTCCGCCTTGAGCTTTTCCACCGAGAGGTTGCTGGGTAATAAGCGAATACGGTCCGATAGAGCGCATATGGATTTTATCTTCCACCATGTGGTGGAGTTTGAGCATATACATATACCCTACCGCGATGTCTTGCTTGAAAGCGTCGCCGGTTCGTCCGTCAAAAAGTTGCATTTTGCCGTTTTCCGGAAGTTTTGCTTTTTTTAATTCTTCCATTATCTCTTCGTGGCTTGCTCCCAAAAAAGGAGGTACCACGGCTTGATAACCCAAAGTATTGGCAGCCAGTCCCAAATGCATCTCGAGTATTTGCCCCAAATTCATACGCGAAGGCACACCCAAGGGAGAGAGTATAATATCAATCGGCTTGCCGTCTTTGGTATATGGCATATCTTCCTCCGGTAAAATAGTCGAGATAACTCCCTTGTTGCCATGTCGCCCGGAGAGTTTGTCTCCAACCGAAATATTCCTGACTTGCGCGACTTCAATCACGATTTTTTTAATAATTCCGGCTTCAAGGGTATGACCCAAGTCGCGAGAAAAAATTTTAACGCCGATAATTCGTCCGCGTTTGCCATGCTCCATTCGAAGCGATGTATCTTTGACATCGCGGGCCTTCTCGGCAAAAATAGAGCGAAGCAGTCTTTCCTCTGGAGTAAGCTCGGTCTCGCCTTTTGGTGTAATTTTACCGACTAAAATATCGTTTTCTCTTACTTCCGCTCCAATGCGCACAACGCCATCTTCATCCAAATCTTTGAGTTTTATTTCACCCACATTTGGAATATCGCGAGTGGTAATTTCGGGACCGAGTTTGGTATCGCGAACGGTAGCGATAAATTCTTCCACATACATAGAAGTAAACTTGCTGTCTTTTACTAACCGCTCGGAGATAATTATCGCATCTTCGTAATTGGAGCCGGACCAAGAAAGAAAAGCTACGAAAATATTTTGCCCGAGTGATATCTGACCTCCTACTGTACTTGTAGTATCAGCCAAAACATCGCCTTTTTTTACTTTGTCTCCGACATTTACCGAGGGACGTTGGTGAAAAGCGGCAAAGTTGTTGTTGCGCAAGAAATTTATGAGCTCGTAAGTTTTTTCCGACTTGCCTTTCACGACGATTTTTCTTGCATCTAGATAAGTTACAACACCTTCTTCCTCTGCTATCAGCAATCTGCCGGAATCTCGTGAAGCAAATTCTTCCATACCCGTTGCAACCAAAGGCGCCTCCGGCAATACACAGGGCACGGCCTGTTTCTGCATGTTGCTACCCATGAGAGCGCGGTTGGCATCATTGTGCTCGAGAAATGGAATCATAGAAGTAGCGATAGAGAATCCCTGATTTGCAGCCACATCAATAAAGTCCACTTCCGCTGGAGGAATAAGCCCGGGTTGAGTTTTAATTCTAGCGGCTACTTTTTTGTCCGTTATTTTACCATCTTCGTCATAAGCAATTCCCGCATGAGCGATATTATATTTTTCTTCTTCAAGGGCATTTAAATAGACAACTTCGCCGGTAACTTTTCCTCCTTTGACTTTTATATATGGAGTTTCAATAATGCCGAATTCGTTTATTTTGGCGTAAGTGGACAAGTGCAAGATTAGCCCGATGTTCGGACCTTCCGGGGTGTGAATCGGGCAGACTCGGCCGTAGTGCGAGGGATGCACGTCGCGCACTTCTAGTCCCGCGCGCTCGCGAGTAAGACCTCCGGGACCAAGCGCCGAGAGTAAACGAATGTGCTCGATTTCCGCCAAGACATTTTCTTGGTTCATAAACTGCGAAAGCTGGTTGGTAGTGAAAAATTCTTTGATACGGGCCTGAAGCGGACGCTGATTGATGATGTTTATCGGCATAGCGGTATCAACGTCCACGATGGACATTCGGTCTTGAATATTTCTTTTGATTTGCATCATGCCGGTGCGAACTTTCTGTTGAAGCATTTCACCGACGAAGCGCACTCGTCGCTGACCCAAGTGATCTATGTCGTCGGCTTTGGCGCTCGGAGTATTGTTGAGTAAAATAATATTGTAAATAATTGTCGCCAAGTCTTCTTTGGAGAGTGTTCGGCGCGCAAGCTCGGTCTCTTCCATCCCCTTGTCAAAACGCTTGTTGAAACGATATCGGCCGACGGGCGAAAGATCGTATCGTTCAGGAGTAAAAAGTGAATCAATAAACTCTTTGGCATTCTCCGCGGTAGCCATGTCTCCGTCTCGAAGACGCTTGTAAATTTCAATATATGTATCATTTAAGGTCTTGGCTATATCTTTCGCAAGACAAGTTTTAACTACTTCCACAAAAACATCGCTCGAGATAGAGTCTTCCCCACCCTCTGTGCCAGCAAATGATTTTTCAAAAGCTTTGAGCATTGCTTCATTTTCAAGATAGCCCATAACCCGAAGAAGGGTGGTTGCCGGGAATTTTCTTTTTTTATCTATGCGAACATAAATCGCTCCATCGACATCGGACTCTATCTCAATCCAAACACCGCGAGCCGGAATTATTTTTGCGCCAAAATAACGCTTGCCTTTATTTTCAGACTCGGTAAAAAATACTCCGAAAGAACGCGCCAGCTGAGGCACGATTACTCTCTCTACGCCGTTTATAATGAAAGTTCCGTGTTTGGTCATTATAGGAAATTCGGACATAAAAATTTCCTGTTCTTTGACGGTATTTAAAATTTTGTTGGTGAGCTTTACTTTTACCTTCAGATGTCCTTGGAAAGAGAGCTTGTTTACTTTGGAATAATTCTCGTCGTATTTTGATTCACCCAAGAAGAAAGAAGAAAACTCCAGTTGAAATTTCTTTCCGGAGTAGTCGGAAATTGGAGAGAATTCTTTGAAAACCTCGCCGATGCCTTTGCGCACCAACCAGTCGAAAGACTCGGTTTGCGCTTCTATTAAATTTGGGAACTTGATAAGAGGTTTTTTGTATCTTGAGAAATACTTTTTCGGATGTTTTGTTGTTTGCATAACCTAAAGAGGCCTTTAAAAGGCTTTAAAATAATAATTTAGGAATGAGACATCCGAAACTCAATCAGTCAATCTTGCAGAGAAGTATACAGATTTCCATATTTTTGTCAAATTTTAACTGGGGATTAACTCCTTCTCTTCCACCCCTCAATCTTTTTATGATTTCCAGAGAGTAGCACTTTAGGAACTTTATAACTTTTAGACTTCTTGCCCCGCCCTGGCGGGGTGTATTTTAAAATTTCTGGCCGAGTATAAACTTCGCTTGTTGACACTCGTTCTTCTTCTAGAGACTCAAATTTACCAAGCACGCCTTTGATTTGACGAGAAATACAGTCTATCAGAACCATCGCGGGAAGTTCACCACCTGTGAGAACATAATCCCCTATTGAAATTTCTTCTGCTTTGAAAATTTTTACCACTCGAGTATCAATGCCTTCATACCTACCGGAAATTAAAATAATATCCGTATATTTTTTGACTGCACTCTTTGCATACACGGTTGTAAATTTTTTGCCTGATGGAGAGAAAAGAATAATTTTTGTTTTTTTATTCTTTCCCTTCGATGAACTCAAGGCTTTACTGACTGCGTGAATTATGGGCTCGGCACGCATTACCATACCGGGACCTCCACCATATGGTCGGTCGTCCACAGGTCGGTAATTATTCTGATTTTTATTCTTGAGCACTTTTACAAAATCGCGTGGATTATAAAATTTAAAATCTATCAGTTTGTTCTTTTTCGCCCGCGCCAAAATAGACTCGTTAAAATACGAACTAAACATGTTGGGGAATATAGAGATAATGTGAAATTTAATCATAAAAAATTGCTGTGCCCGTCCGTAGCTTTAGCGCAGGAGGGTAATAACGTGGAAACGCATAAAAATACTATAATCTAAAACTGTAAAAACTGCCACTCAACAATAATCAACAATAAATATGACACAAATTCTGCATAGGCAGAAAGTATGTCATTATCTATATTTTGTATGGCTTTGCTAATTTAAATGTTTTGATGCAATCTTTCAACCTTATCTCATCCAAATATTTCAAAAAATCTTTCGGCAAGGGTGATGGTCCGACCCAAACACTTTTTTGAATCATAATGTAACTAAATTTTTTCAAATGAAAACGAAACCACTCTCTTTCAGCTTTTTGAACTACTGGTATATCAAACATAACTATGAGATTTTTAGACAAATCAACCGTTGTTGGTCTTGAAAAAGATTTCAATGAATCTTCTTTTCTCTTGAGATACTTTTTACCGTTAGCGGTTATTATAAAGCCATTTAATTCTTTCTTAATTAAATCATTTCGAGCCAAGCGGTCAGCACTAGAGCGCAGACTTCTCCTTGAAAAACTATTAAAACGAGGAATGCCGAAAAGGTTAACGGGTACACCTTTATACTTTATTTCTGTATTCCAAAGTTCTTTTAAAATTTCTTCCACCATAGACATGGAAGAAGTATACTCTAAATAAGTTTCTGACACAAATTCTGCATAGGCAGAACTTGTGTCATTAAAGATATTTCTTTTTATCCCTTTTAGTCATATATTTTTGACGATCAAACCTAGGTATATTCATCTCGTCTAGGGTTTTGCGCATTTTTTGGATATCTTCTAAATTTATACCGAATTCACCACTACCGCTTTTACTATACCGATTTTCAACACCAGCATATCCTTCTCTGTCTTTGTAATAATCAGACTTAATAGTTGCTGCTGACTCAACTTTGATTATTCTTTTTGCTGTATTTTCTTTTGCTCCCATTGCTTGCATTGCAATCATCCTTTGAAAGGCTTTATTGGTGGCAACCTTGGTTTTCATTGTTTGGATAATAGACCTCACTCCACTTTGTATTGACTTGCCAAAGAGAACAACAATCATTCCAAGTTCGGTAATTGTTAATGTATCGTATATATTACTAAAATCACCGCCTATATTATTTGAAATAGCTATGGAAAGATTAACAATCCCATCAGAAACTGGACCGTAATTTAAGAAGTCGGCTGCTAGTCCAGCGGCAATGAGACCCTTAATAATCGCCCCTTTCACATATTTGCTAGGGCGAGTAAGGTTTTCTTTGATATGCTTTTTGAGATTTTCTTTTTCAACGTCATATTCGGTCTTGCCACCTTTTTTTAATTCGCCGGTATCTGGATTGGTATCTTTTAAATACGGACGTTTTTGCATTTCACTTTTAATATCAAATATTTCCGTAGCAAGTTCAGAATTCTTTTCCGTTATTTCAATACCGTAAAGTACAGAATTGGCATCGTCAAAATTGAGTGTTTTCTCTAACCGCATCCTGTCCTCTTTTGAACCCATAGGTATAAAATTTTCGTTTGTCATAATTTTTACTTTATTATTTTATAAAGAAGCTTTCTCCGGTATCGACTTTACTATATCTAAAAATTCACCGGAAAGACCTTTGACTATGTCCAAATACTGAAGATTTTCTTCTTCAGTAGCGCTACCGTCTTTCACTTTTTTCGCTAAAACTTCAAGTTCTTCTATTGTAATTGGTTCCATATTTTTATAAATTAAAACTTGTAATACCTAAAGTGTACCCCCCCCCCGCAATTAAGTCAAGGGGAGAAATCAATGACACAAATTCTGCCTAGGCAGAATATGTGTCATTGATTTTAAAAACAAAAAACTCGGTTTCCCGAGTCCTTTGCTAGAACCTAGTCACTAGTAGACTAGAACCTAATTTTTATATCCCTTTCAAATCTTCCATCGCTTGGTCTACAGTCTTTAGGCTAGAAGCTCCTCCTTCGGACCTTTCAGGCCTGCTACCACCTTCCGGCTCGTTTATTTTCAGATTTACGCGAGCGTTATTTTTCATCCCGATGATACGTAGAAGTGTGCGGATAGCTTTGGCGGTGTTGCCCATTCGCCCGATAATCTTGCCCATATCGGCAGGGTTCACGGTGAGCGTTATGAGCACCCCCATCTCATCGACAGTACGATCGATTTTGACATCATTCGGATTATCAACGAGAGCTTTTACTACATATTCTAGAAATACCTTATCTTGGTCTTGCATGTGTTTCAGAGAATAAATATTTTAATGTTATCAATTGTGCAGTATACGACCCAATGACTGCATGCGGTAATTATACCCCGTAGTAAAATTTTTGCAAAATTTACTACGGGGGCAGGCAAAATTACTTCTTTGCCTTTAGTTCCTTTCGCTTTATTGTAGGCTTCTTTTTTGGGAGTACATTTATCTTCTTACCTTCTATCGCTTTTTGGTGCACCAAGAAGTTGTGCATCGTATCGGACGGTTTTGCTCCTTTGGCAATCCAGTATTTCATTCTATCGGTCTTAAAGTCCGTGAGGCCGGCTTTTGGATTGTAAGTACCCAATATTTCCAAAAATTTCCCACTTTTTGTAGAGTTCTTTGAATCAGTCAAAACCGCCCGAAAAGCCGGGTCGTTTTTTCTGCCAATCCTCTGTAATCTTATTTTAAGCATAAGAACAATCTAGCATAGTCTAAAGAAAATGCAAACTAAAAAATTTACTACTCGGATTGCATGCCGTAGCCAGAGGACTGTTCTCCATACCCATTTACTTTCTTAAATCCTTTTACCGTCTTCTGCCCTTCTACAGAATATTGTCCGGGAACATCATAAAAACCTTTTACGCTTTTTTGTCCTTCGACTTCATTGAAACCCTTTACATCATACTGTCCGTCCACAGCATTGAAACCTTTTACACTATATTGACCAGAAACTTCATTAAATCCTTGAACATTATAAAATCCGGGAACTTCATTGAATCCCTTTATTTCATTAAATCCGGTTACAACATAGAACCCAGTTACTTCATTGAAGCCGTTTACACTATAAAATCCGGGCACTTCAGTAAAGCCAACCACGGGATAACTGCCAATAACATTGTAAAATCCGGTTACTTCGTTTTGTCCTATAACAGTATAAAATCCGGGAACAGTAATATCTCCATCCACAGGGTAACTGCCAGGAACAGTGATACTTCCGGGTACAGTGATATTTCCATTTACATTGTAATGACCAACAACCGTCTTACTACCCGGAACTATATAACTAGCATTCACGCTATATCCTCCAGGAATCGTATAGCTTCCCGGAATAATATAAAAACCGTTTATCGCAATCATACCTGGTACTGTAATATTTCCGGGAATAATATAATGCGCATTTACAGCATAACTGCCGGGAACAAGGTACTGGCCGTTGATACTGTAAAAACCTGGAACAGGATAAAAGGCATAAATGTAATAAAATCCAGGTATTCCATAATCCGCATCAACTCCATAAAATCCTGGCGTGCCATAACCATAACAGTCGCAGGAGTAATCATAAAAACACCCGCACGCTTCCGCTTTCGGCGCAAAGAGAGCAAAAGACACAAAGACCATAAGGCCTATAACTGCCAATATCATTATATTTGACTTTTTTAATTTCACCCTCTCACACTAGCATATTTTACCTCTTTTGTCAATAAGAGTTCTTTTATGCTATAATGCAAGAGCATGAAAGAAAAAAGGAGAATTCTAGAGGGCACCATATCTATAAACTCCAAAGGCGTGGGCTATGTGGACTTGGGAGAAGAAAAAAGGCAAGGCAAAAAGAATGACCGAAAGACTGATGTGGAAATCGATTTCAAGCATTTGAAAACCGCGCTTCATGGAGACACGGTGGAAATAGTCCTCCATCCGAGGTCTGGGGAGAGGCGAACGGGCGAAGTAGCGCGAGTCATTTCCCGCGCCAAGAATCGTTTTGTGGGAGTCTTGGAAAAAGACCCCGCCTCCTTCGGGGCAAGCAATGGAATATTCTTTCTTAAGCCGGATGATACAAAAATGTATACCGATATTCTGGTTCCGGAAAGCAAGCTTCACGGCGCCAAACCAAACCAAAAAATATTTGTGGAAATTGTTTCTTGGCAGGACCCGCGAAAAGCGCCAGTCGGTAAAGTGCTTAAAATCTTGGGGCGCCCCGGCGAGAATGACACCGAGATGCACGCTATTGCGATTGAGAAAGGTTTTGATAGTGTTTTGCCAGAAGAAATCGAAAAAGAAGCGCAAAAAATCAAACAAGCGGGTTTAAAAAAAGAAGATTATAAAGATCGTCGTGACTTTCGAAAAACTTTAACCTTCACTATAGATCCGTCTGATGCTAAAGATTTTGATGACGCTATTTCTTTTAAAAAAATAAACGGCGGACTTTTTGAAATAGGTATCCATATCGCCGATGTCACTCACTATGTAAAAAAAGGTGGCGCCATAGACCTTGAAGCGCGGGAGAGAGGCACTTCGGTTTATCTCGTTGACCGGACCATCCCGATGTTGCCGGAAGTCCTTTCCAACGACCTGTGTTCCTTGGTCCCAGATAAAGATCGCTTTACTATGAGCGCGGTATTTGAAATGAACCAAAACGGAGAAGTTTTAAAAGAGTGGTTTGGCAGAACTGTGATTCATTCCCAAAAACGTTTTAGTTACGAAGAAGCCGAAAAAACAATCAAGAATAAAAATCTGGCCCTACACGAGGAACTTTCGATACTCAATAATATCGCTAGAAAATTAACTAAACGAAGATTTGATAGTGGCGCCATTTCGCTCGATCAAGAAGAAGTAAAGTTTATGCTGGGTGAAGGAGGCCGTCCGATTAAAGTCATTAAAAAAGTCCGTGGAGACTCAAACAAGCTGATAGAGGAATTTATGTTGCTCGCCAACAAGCGGGTGGCCGAGCTTTTATCTAAAGGAACTCATCAAAAAGTAAAAAGTCCGGCAGATGAGGGAATATTTCTTTACCGAGTGCACGACGTGCCAAGCAAGGAAAAAATGGAGGAGCTTGCTCATTTTTTAAAAAGCTTGGGCTACAACTTAAAACAAAAAAATGGCATTATTGAAAATCATGATTTAAACAAGCTCCTACATACTCTAGATGGCAAGCCGGAGCAAGACACCGTCTCCCGCGCTATCGTCCGCTCCATGGCTAAAGCCATTTATTCCACCAAAAATATCGGCCACTACGGACTTGCTTTTGAATTCTACACTCACTTCACTTCTCCGATCCGGCGCTACCCCGACATAGTGGTACATCGGCTCCTCCTCGAGCACCTGGCAAATCGCAAAATAAATCCGTCCCATTTTAAAGAATACGAACAAATTTCAAGAACGACTTCGGAACAGGAAAAACGCGCCGCCGAAGCCGAACGCGCTTCTATCAAATACAAACAGGTGGAATATATGTCTACCCGCCTCGGAGAAAAGTTTGAGGGTGTGATTAGCGGAATCACCGAATGGGGCATGTATGTGGAAGAATTGGAAACCAAATGCGAAGGGTTGGTGCGCACGCGGGATATGGGGGATGATTTTTATATCTTCAATGAAAAAAAACTCGAGCTCGTCGGCCAAAAAACGAAACGAAAATACCGCTTTGGCGATAAGGTAAAAATAAAAGTAAAGGGAGTTGATTTGGAACGCAAAACAATAGATTATATATTGGCATGAGAAACTTTTGGCAAAAAATAAAATTCGGCGCTTTTACACTTCTGGCTATCGTGTTGGGAGTTTTTGTCACTTCGTTCGCTTTCGACCATATAGAAAATTTAGCTTTTCAAAGTAAAGAACGCGCTGTGGCCGACACTCTAACTTTGGAAGAATTATCAAATACACCCGCTGAGATAAAAGAAGAAACACAAAAATATTTTTATTTCACCAAAGACGAAGAAGCCAAACCGAAAGTCTCAGCCGAGGCTTACATCGTCGGTGACCTGAATACTGGAGAGGTAATCGTAGCAAAGAACGCAGACCAAAAGTTCCCCATTGCTTCTGTCTCTAAGCTCATGACCGCGCTGGTCTCCAAAGAACTCGCAAACGAGGATGACACTGCAAAAGTGAGCGCAAGCGCGCTCTCTACCTATGGCGAGAACGGCGGACTTCACGCGGGAGAGAAAATCAAAATAAAAGACCTCTTTTATCCCCTGCTACTTGAGTCTTCAAACGACGCTGCTGAAATTTTGGCAGAATTTTTTGGACGCGAGATTTTCATCCGAAAATTAAACCAACAATCTTTAAAACTAAAAATGAATTCTACATCATTCTTTGACCCGAGTGGGCTCTCTAGGGAAAATCAATCCACTGTCTCTGATTTATTTAAATTATCTGGTCATCTGTATCAAAACGAATCAGAACTCCTTTCTATCAGTAAAACCAAAAGCTACGATAACAAAAAACACATCTGGTTTAGCATCAACCAATTCTTGCATAAAAAAAATTATGTCGGAGGAAAAAGCGGATTCACTGACCCAGCCGGGCAAACGGTCATATCTATTTTTGATATGCCCTTGGCAGAAGAAACTACTCGACCTATAGGTATAGTATTGCTTAAGAGCCAAGACCGTGTCCGCGATGTGGAAAATATTTTAAATTATCTAACAAAATATGTTTACTACGGAGGACGCACGGACGCCACCGCAGACTGGATAGCAGAGCGCCTCGACATCGGAGACTTGCGAGAACCGGATTATGCGCGACTCTCTTTCTTGGGCGATATGATGCTTGATCGAGGAGTGCGAAGTTCTGTCGCTAAAAATTTCGCCGGCAATTATTCCGCTCTTTTTGATAATATGGAAATTTTAAAAAACTCTGACATAGTATTTGCCAATCTTGAAGGTCCGGCGTCAGATAAAGGCGAGGATCAAAAAAATCTTTACTCCTTCCGTATGGACCCGTCCGTTATACCGGCTATCAAGGGTGGAGGGGTAAGTATTGTAAATGTGACAAACAATCACGTGGGTGACTGGGGTCGCGAGGCATATGCGGATACTCTGGCGCGCCTAAAAGAAAATGAAATTCTCTACACCGGCGGAGGCACAAAGGCGCAAGCAGAAGCTCCGACAATTGTAGAAAAAAATGGATTAAAAATCGGTTACTTAGGATTTTCAGATGTAGGTCCAAATGGAATGGTAGCCAGAGAGGATGAGGCAGGAGTGCTACTTGCGAATAATCCGCGTTTTGAAGAAATTATAAAGAGCGCGTCGGAACAAGTGGACTTTTTAGTAGTCTCCTTCCACTTCGGTGAAGAATATAAAAATACTCACAACGACCGCCAAGAATATCTCGCTCACACTGCGATAGATAATGGCGCCCGCATCATCGTCGGCCATCATCCGCATGTTATGCAAGATACCGAAGTTTATAAAAACGGATTTATTATTTATTCACTCGGCAACTTTATCTTTGACCAACGCTTCTCGCCGGAGACATCAAAAGGGACACTATATGAAATCGAAGTCCGGCAAGACGGCTCCATGACAGAGAAGAAAAATATTATAGAAACCAACCGCGTCTTTCAGCCGGAGAAAGTAATCAAGGGTAAAGAGGAGGTTATAAAATTTACTCAATAGATCTTCTTGGTTTTTAAAATCCTTAGAGTGGTTTAAAAAGTTTTTCTAATTCTTTTCTCTTACTTGGGTCGAGCTTAGCTTCATAAAGATTTTTTACAATCTCAACTTCGGCAAAATTCTTTTCCATTCCTATCTCGAGGAATTCATCGAAGGTAACCGGAAACAATTCTATCTTCTCTCCTGCATCGAGACTCAGCTCGGCCACTTTTTTCAAACCTTTGGCGATAAAAGTGTAGATGACCCAATCAATTTTACTAGTGACGTGTTGCGCATCCCACAGGATAAATTCCTCGGCTTCATACCCACTCTCTTCTAAAAGTTCACGCCGGGCCGCAGAGAGTATATCTTCACCTTTGTCCACCTGCCCCCCGGTAGCGCCGATGAAAGGCTCTTTACTGGGTTGCTCTTGCTTGGTCAAAATTATTTTTCCATCGGCAAGTACTGGAAAAACCACTACCGTATCCGGCCTTTTTAATTTTTCAAAAATAGCCATAGAGCCGTCAAACATCTTCTGCTCCCATTGATATACATCAAATAAAATACCTTGAAAGACGCGCTTGGCATGCTCTGGAATTGGTTGTTTAGACTCCGGTCTTTTGATTTCCATCCCCTTTAGTATAGCAAAAATCGTAAGTTAAAATCTATTCTCTTATTCGCACGAATTAGAGAAGGTGGTCAGCTCTAGAGTTAGCTCTAGAGTTATAATTTCTCTTTTTTCATATCCACTTGCCAAATACCCATGAGAATTGAACTCATGACAAAAACCTCAGTAACTATGCCGGGATATGAAACCATAACAATACTGTATACAAACCACAAACCGGAGCCAACAAGCGAGAAAATTCTAATCAAAAAAGGATTGTCTCTCCATCTAGCGTAAGTACCCACAACAATCCCAAAAAATGGAAGAAGGCTAATCAACCCCTGCCAGGACAAAGAGAGAAGAACTCCTGCAAAAAGTATAAAAACAACAACCCACCACGGCGAGGATGCCCAACGTTTCTTATCTTTCTTTTCAAATACAAAATTGCGCACTCCAGCAACAATGTTCATGGTAGCTCCAGTAAAAGCACCGAGCATTGCAAAGTGCACGGTAAAGAAAATTGTCGAGAACATCTGCTTTTTGAGTATTTGCGTTCTCGTTTTCCCTTGAAAGGAGAGAATAATGAAAACAAGGCCGATAAATCCTAAGCCTTGAGTAATCCAAAATGTCATGTCCCCCATCGTTTTAGTATAGCAAAATACTTAAGATTAAAAACCATTCTCTTATTCGTGCGAATTAGAGAAGGTTAGGGTCAAAGAGAGTCAATGATCTCTTTGACGAGCGAATTGGGTTTAGAAAATAAACTATAAAATTTTACCAAGCTTACTTGGTCCGCTTCTATAATCTCCGCATTAGATAAAATCAAGAGGTGTTTTGAGGTGGATTTAAAAGAAAGCTTTATGGCATCCGCAACCTCTCCCACTGACTGCTCTTTGTTTTTCTTCAAAAATTTTAAAATAGCTAGCCGGCGTCGATTGGCAAACGCTTTGAATATTTTTTCTAAATCTTTTTCTTGCATAAATCTTATTTTACCACCATTCTCTTATTCGTGCGAATTAGAGAAGGTGGTCAGCTCTAGAGTTAGCTCTAGAGCTGGTACTCCCAGCCGGGTTGCCAGGATTTGGTTTTGCGCCAGTCTTCGGCTAGGGCTTGTTCCCAAGTTTTACCTTTAAGTAGCACGTCTAGGGATAATTGCGGAGCTTTGTGAGCAACTATAGCCACATGTTTGCCGTCATAATTTTCTTTTAGAAATTTCAAAAAGTCTGCCATTCTTGCCTTCACATCTTCATAACTTTCCCCGCCCGGAAATTTATTGTAAATACATTCCTCTTCTTGCATCGGCTCCACCACCAAAGACGACGCGCCATTTAATTTTCCATAGTCGCATTCACGCAGTCTCTTGTCAGAGATAATTTCATATTTGTCTCCAAACGCAAGATGCGCCGAATCCACCGCCCGTTTCAAATCCGAGCAAAAAACCACATCAAAATTTTTATCAGCTACAAGATCGCCGAGTTCTTTTGATTGTTTTATTCCTAACTCCGACAACTCCCCCGGCAATCCGCCAGTAGAAATATGCTCTTCATTGTCCGTCGTCGTCCCGTGTACAAAATATGTGATTTGAATCATGGGTTTAGTATAGCAAAAGTTATTTCTGATAATTAAATTTTCCCGTTAATAATTTATAAACAAAAACGACACCAACGATGGTTATGATTACTCCTGTTATCAAACCTGGGTAATATGATTGAGTTTTTAGGGCTTCGTATACATGGGAAAATTCATAAAGAGATATAATCGAAAAAATCAATGATAAAATAAAGGGTATTCTTTTTTTAGATAAAACAAGAACCAACAAAACCGCCAAAAATAAAAACAACGCTATCTGTATGAGTGAAAAAGTAATTTGTTGGTCTAGATTAAAATATTTACTCAAATGCAAAACGGATAAATCTATACTTGCAAAATCGGTAAATATTTCTTCTAAAAAATGAACTACAAAAAGTGGAACTAGCACGTGAACAAAACTCTCAACTCTTTTCATACCTTTAGTATAGCAAAATATAAGATAGAAAAAGCAAAACCATGCTAGCTTGATTTGTTCGTGCCTTAATGTTAGTTTAAAGAAAAATCATGTACTTATGAAAACGATAAACATAACATCAGGGTCAAAAGACCCTATCGCCTATATCTTAAGTAACTTAGCCCATACACCCTTCTCCTACGGCGGATACACTTTCAAATGCGTTGAAGCTCCGCTTCAAGGTATAAAAATTGAAAACAAGGTAGAGAGGGAAAGAGTATTTGCTATGGACGGACTAAGCGCGCTTAAAATCGGCAGAAAGATTACGCGGGCAGTAAAGGACGGTGAAGAAAGATTTGTATATTGGGAGGGAAAGAAAATTCCATATAACTCTCAAGACCACAGATTGCTCATTGTATCTTTTATCGGAGAAAAAGTTCGACAAAATCCTGAAGTTCAAAAAGCGTTGATAGAAACAAAAGATAAATTCATCTACCACGATGTTGGACCTGAGCATCCAAAAACTTCTTTGCCGGAAAAACTCTTTATAGAAATTCTGCTTGCAAAAAGAAAAATTCTTTTAAAATTGAAAAATCTAAAATGAAGCGCTATGGAAAAATCATTTTTTGAATACTATTGCAATGTCACAGAAAACATAGTTTTTGCCCAACTTGATGCAGAAATAAAAGAACAAAAAGTCATCACATTAAAAGAATGTGCAAAAACTCTACGACAGCAAATGCTTCTTCTTAGAAAAGAATTAAAAAACGAGGAGGAAAAAAATGTACTAGTTAAAAATCAAGCAGTAATCTTTAAAAGATATAAAGAGCACTTGATAAAAAAAATAATCCGCAACTCAATACAAAAAGAATTGAAGAACAGGGGGAAGTTAAAAAAATAACTTCCTTTTTTTATTTCTTCCAATCCGCAACCACCAGCTTTTTGCCGGAGGAGTTTGCATGAGTTACTTTTTAGCAAATCTGTCTTTATCTCGACTCTTGGACTTAGCGATTACTTTCTCTATTTCAATATCCAGGTCTATGCCATGGCTATTAGCCATACAGATTAGAGTAAACATTACATCCGCAATTTCTTCGCCGAGCTCTTGCTTCTCTTCGTTTGATTTCTTTGGCTTAGAACCATACATATGGTTTAAAATTCTTCCCACTTCCCCCACCTCTTCAGCTAAATGGGCAAACTGCGAAAGCGCCGGCCAGTATGGTTCTTCAAAACCTTTCACCCACTCATCTATTTCTTTTTGATACTTTTTCATATTTCTAGTATACCAAAATTTACATATCACTTCCCCACCAAGTTTTTCGTTCGCCTTTCGCCCAAGATTTTAATAGTTCTCGTAGGGGTATCGGCAAAAGATTTTTACTTTCAAATTCGGCAGGTGTAATCCAAGTGAAAATCAAATCTTCTTCCATTGGTTTTATGTTTTCCGGTTTAAGAACCGAAATATCAAAATAATGCGTAATCTCCCAATGTTTCTCGCCATTTCTCTCCCATGCCTGCTCTATCGCACCCAAATACTCTTTTACCTCGCAACGAACTCCTGCTTCTTCTAGAATTTCCCGCTTTAGTGCTTCTGGGACACTCTCGCCTTCTTCTACATGCCCACCCAAAAGCGCACAGTGCCCATCATTTTCAAAAACTAAAAATTTCCCTTCATTCTTTATAATTCCCCGCACCCGCAAGTGCCATTTTGTTTCCATGTCCTAAGTATAGCAAAAACCCTAAGACAAAATCTATTCTCCTATTCGTACGAATTAGAGAAGATATTCGAGTTCTATAATTAGCTTTAGAGCTAATTCTATATAAAAAAAGAGATCGCTCGGTTATTCAACCTACTAGATCTCTGTTGTACAGAAATTATTCTTGAACAAAAAAAACTGAAAAATCAACATGTGGCACTTCTACTCCTGAAGGTTTACAAGTGTCAATATAGTTATTGACGATCATTGCATTCATCCGGATAGTCGAATTAGTCATAGACACAGAAATCCTGCGCTGACTTTTCTTGATGAATCCCACTTGATTTTCTGTGTCCCGTAATACTTTTTGGTGTATTTCGAGCGCTGTACCAATCTCTTCTTGTGCATTCTTAACCAGTCCTTCTAAAGAAGAAAAAAATAATGAAGAAAACTGGATCGCATAATGCTTACGAATGTCCACTAGCTGTTGACTTAAATAAGCTTGAAGTTTTTGAATATCCATATTAGTGTTTTTAAATGAACAAATGAATTTGCATTCTAGCACATAAATACCCTATATGTCAAGGGTAAGATATCGCATTTAACCCCTATTTTGCAATACTCACCGCTTCGTCGAAGCGGACGGAGAGGAGCTTGGAGGCGCCATCGGCGCCGATGGTGACACCGTAAAGAACTCCAGCGCGAGACATAGTCTCGCGGTTGTGGGTGACAACGATGAGCTGGGATTCGGAAGAAAGTTTCTCTAGCATATCTCCGTATTTGCGCGAGTTCGCTTCATCAAGCGCAGCATCGGTTTCGTCTAATACCAAAAACGGCGGAGGGTTCACTTGGGTCATTGCAAAGAGTAGCGCGATAGAAGTGAGCGAACGTTCGCCTCCGGAGAGAGATTGAAGCTCTTTGACTTTTTTGTGCGGAAGCGAGACATTTATCTCTATGCCTTGCTCGGGTTTGGTTTCTTCGTCTTCTAGCGCAATTTCTTCACCCTCTTCATCGGTAATCACTTGCTTGCGTTTTACTTCTTCTATCACTTTGATATTTCCCGTGCCCCCGCCAAACATGAGCGCAAAAAATTCTTGGAATTCTTTATTTATTTTTTTAACGCCCTCTTGAAATTTTACATTTATCTTTTCTTTGAGCTCTGCCATCAAAGTTTCTAAGCCCTCAATACTTTGTTTCAAGTCTTCCAATTCTTTTACTAAAAATTCGTCACGCGCGTTGACTTCTTCGTATTCGGCCGTAATGTCATGCTCGCTCCCGAGACCTGAATCCTCAAGCCTGATTTTGAGTTTCTCAATTGCCTTTTTCATTTCTTTTCGATCTTCCTGCTCAACCCCGGAGGCGTCGCCTCCGGGGTTGCTATAGTCGTTTATTTCTTCTCCCACGAGAACAGTTCCTTCTCGAATTTCGTTTTTAAAAGTTTCAACGCCAGCCCGCAAGTTTTCCTCGCGCACTTTGTGTAATTCCAAAGCGGAAACTAGTTCCTGATGGCGGACTTTGAGCTCAAATTTCTCGCGCTCCTCCGCTCTGCTTCGCTCCACGAGCCCACTAATTTCTTTTTTCAAATTCTCGGCAGACTTTGCAAACTCTTCTTCTTTTTTACTAAGCTTTTCTATTTCTCCGGAAACTTCGTCTTTGGTTTTTTTAAGCTCACGAATCGCGTTCTCGCCTTCTTCGCCTTTGGCGCTTTTTTTCTCGAGAGTTGCGAGCGCCATCCTTATCTTCTCCAATATTGCGCGCACTTCCGGAATACTCTCGTTCTCTAAGGCCTCTTTAATGTATTCACTTGTCTCGCGCAAAACTTGCCCCACTTCTTCACCCGAGAATACCACTTCACCTCCGCGGGATTCTTTCCTAGTTTCTTCCGCTTCGAGCATGCCTTCTATTCGCCCGAGCTTGCGCACCAATTCATTCTTTAGTCTCTCCATATTTGAAACTTCTTGCTCTAAATTTTGAAGTTCTTTTAGTTTGGCGTCTTCCTTTGCCTCGTTCCCCGCGCTTTTACCCGAAATTTCTTTTTCTATTTTTGCAATTTCGCTTTTTATTTTTCCGCCCTCGCCTGCAAGCATCTTCCTTTCTTTTTCTAAATACGCATTTTCGGCAAAAAGATATTTTTTATACAAATCTAAAAGCTCCACCCGCATATCTTTTACCTTTTGAAATTTCTCCACTTGCTTGCGTAAAAACGCCAAGTGCGGAGCGTTCTCCCGACGTTGGAGCCCCACTTCTTTCATATTTTCTTCCGCCCGCTCGAGCTTTCTCTCCGTCTCGCGGATTTTGTATTGATAAATTTTAAGTCCAAGCGCGTCTTCAATCATTTCTTTGCGCTCTTTGGGATTTGCGTTTAAAATTCTGTCCGCCTCGCCTTGGGAAATGATGTGGTGTCCCGAAGAGCCGATGTGAAGCGAGGCGAGTAATGATTGGACATCTTTCAAACGCACTTCCTCGCCATTTAGAAGATATTTGTTCACGCCATCCGGATAAACTTCTCGTCCGATAGAAATGGTGTCAAAGTTAACATTCAAATCCGTGCCATCGTCATTCCACAGTTTAAAAACTCGATCGGAATTGTCGAAATATACAGCGACCGACGCGCGCGAGCCCTTGGGCAATGTCTTGGAGCCTTTAAATATCAAGTCCGCGCCAAGTTTTCCACGCATGCTCTTCATGGATTGCTCGCCGAGCACAAAGCGAAAGGCTTCTACCACATTTGATTTCCCCGAGCCGTTGGGACCCACGATGCAGACTATTTTGTTTCCGAATTCTAGCGGAGTTTTCTTGGAAAAAGATTTAAAGCCGTTTAGTTCTATGTGCTTGAGTCTCATAAAAGAAAGAAGAGTTAGTCCAGCCAATTTTTTATTTTTAATGCGTTTTGGGCGGCACTCTGTTCGGCCTCTTGCTTACTCTTGCCCTTGCCTTCGGCGACAAGTTCGCTTTCAAATAGGATACCCACGGTAAAATGTTTGTCATGGTCAGGACCTACTTCGTGAAGCACTTTGTAGGAAGGGGTGACCCCCACGAACTCCTGCGCTTTCTCCTGCACCAAGCTCTTGGCATCGCGCCAGAGCTTTTTGGAAACAATTTCTTCGGTCTTGGTGAGGAGAGTTCCAGAGACAAATTCATCTGCCTCGTCATATCCTTGGTCTAGAAAAAGCGCTCCGACATATGCTTCGTAAGTATTCGCCAGGATATACTGCCTGGCTTTACCTGTATCTTTAGCTTCGCCTTTGGAGAGCAAAAGAAATTCATTCATACCGATTTTGTCCGCCACTTCTGCAATGATGACTGCATTTACCAGCGCCGAACGGAGAGCTGTCAATTCCCCTTCATTGTGGGTGGGATACTTTTTATATAAAAAGTCGGTGACAATAAGCTCGAGCACTGCGTCGCCTAGAAACTCCAAGCGTTCGTTGTGAGAAAGCCCGGTATTACCGTTCTCATTGATAAAAGAGCGGTGAATAAAAGCTTGCTTGAGCAGATTTTTATCCTTAAAAGTTATTTTTGTTTTTTTCTCAAAACCTGAAAAATCTATTGTCTTGTTCATGGCGGTGTTATTTTTGTTTAGAAATAATTTCGACTGCTTTCCCAATAAGCGGAATAATGTCATTATAAATGCGAAGTTCCGGAATCTCCGATAATTGGAACCATTTGGCGCCGTCGAGCCCCCCCGAAGACTCTAAAGTAAGTTCGCGATATTCACTCTCGGCCAGAAAGTAAGAAACTTGTTTTAGGGTTTTGCCACGCTCGGGGTGCGTTGCCACATACTCATTCTCGCCCAATTTTTTAATAATTGTTATATCAAGGCCGATCTCTTCTTTGATTTCTCCTATAGTCCCAGTCTCCACATCTTCACCCTCTTCAATATGCCCCTTGGAAAGTGTCCAGTAACCAAAAACATCATGCACTAGGGCAAAATAAGTGATGCCATCCTTTTTCGCATAAACCAAAGCTCCCCCCAATTTTTCTTTCGGCAGTTTGGTAATGTCTACCGGTTCTTCTGTCTTTTTCTTTTTGCTGGTTTCTTCTTTGCCGGGCTCGCCTATTTCTTTATATACCGCCCCCAAAACTCCGTTTACAAATTTGCTGGAATTTTCTCCGCCAAAAGTCTTGGCGAGTTCTATGGCTTCATTAATCGCCACCTTCGGAGGCACTTGAGTGCGATCGCCGAAAAGGAGCTCGGTCAATCCTATTCGCAAAATATTTCTGTCCACTGCTGAGATTTTGTCTAGTGGCCAGTCCGGCGCCGCTTTTTCTATAATCTCGTCCACTACTTTTTGCTTTTTCAAAACTTGCTCAGTCAAAGCAAGTACAAAAACATCATCTTCAAGTCCGGGAGCGAATTCTTTTAAATTTCTATCTAAAACTTTTTTTATTTCTTGGTCATCCCAAGGAGCGCCACTGCGTCCAGCGGGAAAGAAATCCCACTCAAAGAGAGTCTGCAGAACTATTGATCTTGAAAGGTGCCTGTTTGCCATAATTAGTTTATAAAGTTATAAAGTTGAAAGTTATAAAGTTAATTCGGGTTTGCGTTTACTTTACGGACTTTATGAACTTGAAGAACTTTCTACTTGCTTTCTTCCGCCTTCTTCGCTTTTGCTTTCTTCTGTCCCGACGATTCTGATCGGGACTCCGATCCCCTCTGGCGTCGGAGCTTCTTTTCTGTCTTTTTTACTAAATCTAAAACTTTTTTACCGTTATAAAAACCGCAGGATGCGCAAACGATATGCCCCGGCTTCTTCGCTCCGCAATTTGAACACTTCATAAAATTGGCGCCCACCAGCGCGTGGTGTGAACGCCTGTTTGCTGTATGCGATTTTGTATGTCTCATTCGTACTACCATAATGAGTTCAATCTTAGCATATATTTTCTAAATTGCAAAAAAGCTATAAAAACGGAAAAATTTATGATAATATAGGTTTTATGGACAAAAGAGAGAAAAAGAGCGAAAAATTGCAAAATCAAAGGCACACTTTGGCGCACCTTTTGGCTTCCGCCGTGCTCGAGCTTTATCCGGACACCAAGACTACTATTGGTCCCTCGATAGATGACGGTTTTTATTATGATTTTGATTTTTCTTCCCCTATCGGAGACAATGACCTACGGAAGATTGAGAAGAAGATGCGAGAGAATTTAAAATCTTGGACAGAGTTTACGCATGAAGAAAAGACTGCCGAAGAAGCGAAAGAATATTTTAAAGACAACCTATACAAACTAGAATTAATAGATGAAGTAGAGCAAAGGCGATCCGCCGACGACAAGGCTTTGGCGGACAAGGAAAAAATTACATTTTATACCTGTGGCAATTTTACCGATTTGTGTCGAGGTGGACACGTGGAAAACCCGAAAAAAGAAATTGCACCAGATTCTTTCCAACTCGACCGCCTCGCCGGCGCTTATTGGCGCGGAGACGAAAAAAATAAAATGCTCACCCGTATTTACGGACTCGCGTTTGATACAAAAGAAGAGCTTTCGGCATACACAATACAGAGAGAAGAAGCTATAAAGAGGGACCACAAAAAGCTGGGTAGAGAATTAGATATTTTTTTATTTTCGGACTTAGTTGGTAGCGGTCTTCCTCTTTGGACCCCAAAAGGAACATTGATGCGAAATATACTCGACGATTTCGTTTGGAGCTTAAGAGCTAAATACGGCTATGAAAAAGTAGAAATTCCTCATATTACAAAAAAAGATTTATATATAACTAGCGGACATTGGGATAAATATGCGGATGATTTGTTTAGAATCACCACTAGGGAGGGGCACGAATTCGCGATGAAACCTATGAATTGCCCGCATCATACTCAAATCTACAATCGCAAACAATGGAGCTATAAAGAGTTACCTCAGCGTTATGCCAGCACTACTATGTGCTACCGCGATGAGCAATCTGGAGAACTTTCGGGACTTTCCCGCGCCAGAGCTTTTACCCAAGATGATGCTCATGTCTTCTGCAGAATCACAGATGCTAAAGAAGAAATCCAAAAAATTTGGAACATTGTTCATTCTTTTTATGACGCTTTCGGACTAGAACTAAAATTGAGATTGTCTCTCCGTGATCCAGCTATTCCGGAAAAATATTTGGGCAATAAAAATCATTGGGACAAAGCAGAGGCTGTGTTAAGAGAGATTGCAAAAGAAAATAAAATTGAATATTTTGAGGCCATAGGTGAAGCGGCTTTTTATGCCCCCAAACTCGACTTTATGGCAAAAGATTCCATAGGTAGAGAATGGCAAGTAGCGACTATTCAGCTCGATGTAAATATGCCCGAGCGTTTTGATTTGTATTGTATAAATGAGCGTGGTGAACAAGAACGCATTGTGATGATTCACGCCGCTATCATGGGCTCTATTGAAAGATTTTTGTCTATAATAATTGAGCACTACGCGGGCGCCTTCCCTACTTGGCTCGCGCCAGTGCAAGTATCTATCGTGCCTGTGCGGGAAAATCATATTGAAGAAGCGCAAAAAGTTTATAATACATTAAAAGAAAATGACATCCGCGTAGAGCTAGAAGATGGTGACGAATCCCTCGGCAAGCGTATCAATCACGCCAAAGCTCAAAAAATTCCTTACGTCGTAGTCCTAGGCGACAAAGAAGTCTCTTCCGGTACGCTCACCATCGAAGGCCGAGAATCTAAAACAGAAATGAGCGCTGAGGACTTTCTCGCAAAATTAAAAGAGGAAATAAAAGAGAAAAAATAATGGGAGAAAAATACGAAAAATTAGTACGGGACAAAGTTGTTGAAATCCTTAAAGAAAAAGGAATTCCTTATGAGGAAAGAACTGCAACACCTGAGGAAAAAAGTGAAGTTGCTTTTAGAAAATTAACGGAAGAGGTTGCTGAATTTTTGGAAGCTAAAAATTTGGAAGAGTTAGCTGATGTAGACCAAGCACTAGACTTAAAAAAAAGTCTGCCGGAATTTAAGGGTTGGGAAGAAATGAAAGCTAAAAAACTTGCCGAAAAGGGTGGTTTCGAAAAAATGACAATTCTAAAAGGAGAGAAATAGCCTATATATCAATCTCTGCAAGTTTATTTTTAATAAGTACTTGAAGTTCTTCGTTTGGCTTCGTAAACATAAATTATATTTTCTTTGGAGATAATTTCATAAAAAATCCTATAATTACCCACACGCTTTCGCCAAGAATTTTCTTCTCCTTTCATTTTTTGGATATCACCAAAGAAAGGATTTGTAGGTATTTTCTTTATAGCCTCAAAAATACGTCGAGCATCTGTCTTTGGAACTTTCGCGCAAAATTTATATACAGAATAATCAATTTGTAAAACCCAATTTATTTTTGAACTCATTGAGGGTTAAATAATTTCCTTTTTTTCTATTTAATTCTGCTCTTTTCAGGGCTTTCTTTTCTGCTAGTGTTGGGATAAATTCTTTTATTTTTTTGAACTCTAAAAAAGACTCATACTCCCTCTTAGGTACGAGAACTAAATCCCCCATTTTAGCCAAACTCTTTGGAATTACTACATTATAAGTATTCATATATCTATAATAACATGGCTAATTTTATATATCAATCTCTGCTAATTTTGCATTAGATTGGATGAAAGATTTACGCGGAGGGACTTCGCTCCCCATGAGGATGTCAAAGACTTTGTTGGCTTCTTCGGCGTCTTCTATGTTTACTTTCTTCAGCAAACGATTGTTTGGATCCATGGTGGTTTCCCAGAGTTCTTCCGGGTTCATTTCTCCGAGACCCTTGAAACGTTGGATGTGGAACTTGGTAGGTTTTAGATTTGAGTTTTTAGTTTCTAGTTCAGACTCACCTTCTCCTTCGGCAGGCTCAGGACTTTCGGCTTCCTGAATTTCTACAACATCACTACTTTTCCCCACGATTTTTAATTTTTCTTCGTCATTGTATGCATAATGAATTTCTTTACCTCTTTTTATTTTATAAAGTGGCGGTTGCGCGATATAGATATACCCAGCGTCGATTACTTCTCGGAAATATCTGTAAAACAAAGTAAGCAAAAGCGTGCGAATGTGGGACCCGTCCACGTCGGCATCGGTCGCAATAATTATTTTATGATAACGCATTTTAGAAATATCAAAAGTGTCCCCTATGGATGTCCCCATAGCAATCACTAGTGCTCGCACTTCTTTGCTCGCGAGCATCTTGTCTATGCGCGCTCTCTCAACATTTAGAATTTTTCCGCGGAGTGGCAATATCGCCTGGGTTCTTCGGTCGCGTCCTTGTTTCGCACTTCCTCCGGCCGAATCTCCCTCAACGAGAAATAGCTCTGACTCTTCGGCGCTCTTGGATTGGCAGTCGGCGAGCTTTCCTGGGAGAGTCATGCCTTCAAGCGCTCCTTTGCGAAGAATGGAGTCCTTGGCGGCTTTGGCGGCCTTGCGAGCTTTGAGTGCGAGAATAGATTTGTTTATGATAGATTTTGCATCGTCTGGATTCTCTTCTAGAAAAGCAGAAAAGGCATCACCAAAAACAGTCGCCACCGCGCCCTGCGCTTCCATGCTACCTAATTTTGCTTTGGTCTGTCCTTCAAATTGAATCTCGCGAAGTTTGACAGAAATAACCGCAGTAAGACCTTCTAAAACATCATCACCCGTAAATCCGCCCTCGGATTCTTTCATCATCTCATTTTTCTTGCAGTAGGTGTTGAGTGTGCGAGTGAGCGCGGTTTTAAAACCGGTTATGTGCGTTCCGCCTTCTTTGGTATGGATGTTGTTTGCAAAAGGAGTGATGCGGTCCACAATGTCGTCCACGTATTGAAGCGCAATCTCCACCCCCACTCCATCCAATTCTTTTTCAACATAAAAAATATTTTCCTGAATCGGTTTTTGAAATTGATTGTGATACTTTACCAAAGATACCAACCCGCCTTCAAAATAATAAGTGACGGATGGAAGTTCAAGCCCTAGTTCTCTGAAATAAAAAACATCTTCATACTTGGAAGCCTTGCTTCCAAGTGGAAGCAAGGCTTCCTGACCCCGTGCGTCAATAATTGAAATCCGAAGTCCTTTTACAAGGTATGCTTGCTGGCGGAGGTGGTTTGCGATAGTTCCCCAATCAAACTTTATGTCGCCGAAAATTTCTTTATCCGGTTCAAAGACGATGATAGTGCCGTGAAGCTTAGACACGCCGATTTTTTTCACTGCGCTTTTCTTTTTGCCTCGGGAATATTCTTGTGCGTATTTTCCGCCGTCACGGTGCACTTCGGCTCGGCAATAAATAGAAAGCGCGTTCACTACGGAGGCGCCTACACCGTGTAGCCCCGAAGAAACTTTATACCCTTCCCCGCCGAATTTTCCGCCGGCGTGGAGCGTAGTCATCACGGTTTCCAGCGCGGAGACTTTAGTTTTTTTATGAATATCCACCGGAACACCTCGGCCGTTATCCGCAATGCGGATTTGGTTATCAGGAAGCATCACAACTTCAATTGTGTCGCAAAATCCGCCCATGGCTTCATCGCGAGAATTGTCAAAAATCTCCCACACTAAATGGTGCAACCCATCCGGACCAGTAGTCCCAATATACATACCCGGGCGCCTCCTGACGGGCTCTAAACCTTCAAGGACGGAGATCTGCTCCGCCCCGTAACTTGATTTCTTGTCTTTTTCTTTAGCCATTTACCCATAAAGTATAGCAATTTTAACCCGGCTTCGCAAGTCTTTTTTAGCGGAAAAACCTTGATTTTTTAACCTTTTTTCTCTACACTAGATAGATGTCAAACTATGTTATAACCTCCTCGGAAGAAGAGAAATTATTAAAGGATTTGGAGCCTAAAACTGACGCTCATTCTATGCGCCTAAAGCGCTATTTCTCAATGCCAGATCTTTCCCGTACAGATGGAAGTCCGCTGTATGAAATTGTAAAAAGAGCCAAAGAAGTACCATCACTTTCAGATTTTGACGACATCAAAGTACCCGAAATTGTACCGACAAATATTCTTTTTGATTTATTCAATATGGGATCGGATCATCCGGCGCGTAGCCCGTCGGACACTTACTACGTGGATAAGAAAAATGTCCTTCGCACTCACGATACGGTTTTTTGGTATTACTATCTCAACCATCCGGAAATAAAAAAAAGAATTGCAAACAAGGAAACCTTAGGCGCAGTTTGTTATGGAAAAGTTTACCGCAAAGACGAAATAGATCGTCGGCATATGAACGTCTTTCACCAGTTCGGTGGGTGGTTGATAGGACCGGACGATAAAGAAAAAATTACGCCCGAAGATTTAAAAAATACTCTAAAAGAAATAGCTGTAAATATTTTTGGTAAGGTAAATTTAAGATTCAACGACGATGATTTTCCATATACCGACCCATCATTTGAAATGGAAGCGGAGATAAATGGTGAATGGATTGAAATGCTCGGTTGCGGAATGGTGCGAAAGAATGTACTAAAAGATTTAGGGCTCGAGGGCTACCATGGTTGGGCTTTCGGGTTTGGACTCGAGCGTCTGGCTATTGCTTCTATGGAGCTTCCGGACATTCGATTACTTTGGTCAGAGGACCCACGAGTGACAAGTCAGCTAAAACTCGGTCATAAATTTGAAGAAGTCTCCAAATACCCGCCGGCGCTTCGCGATATTTCTTTTGTAGTGAAAAACGATTTTATCCCGAACGATTATTTTGACTTTGTGCGCGAACTCGCGCCGGGGTTAGTGGAAGAAGTGTCGCTCATAGATAAATATGAAAATGCGGAAAAATTCGGCGCGGATAAAATAAGCTATGCCTACCGAGTGACCTACCGCTCGCTCGACAAAACCTTAACGAGCGAAGAAGTAGACACTCTGCATAAGCGCCTTGAGACCGAAACTGCCCAAGACTTCGGCGCAACGATTCGCTAGAATTTTCCTATGCCGCTATCCTCATGCTATTGTTTTGGTCAATACCTGTTGTGCCAAGAGTTGGCTTTTTTGAAATTCTATACCTAATTTTTTCATAAAGATCAGCTATCTTTTGCGTAACTAGAGAAGCTTTTGTCATCGGTGAAACTTTTGCTTCCCTAAGCTCTTCTTCAATTTGAAGTTGGTATAATTTAATACTGCTCGCGATGAAAGATATATCAAACAATTCATTATTTACTCCGAGTTTCTCATCAAGGGCTATTTGTCTTATATAATTAGAATTTTTAGGATCAGTAAGGTCAATGCCTGGAAAAGAAATCTTGTCTTTGAGTTGAGGACTTGAAATAATTGCAGATATTTTTTCCTTATACTGTTTTTCAAGATCTATGATAATAGAAGACCTGCCTTCAATAGTTGACGAGACTTTTTGTTTATAATCTGTTTTTGAAGTTTCATCCTCTCTTTTTTTAATATCATTCCATTGAGCATCAGTATATCCATCTAATTTTTCTTCAGGTAAAGATTTGCTTTGAAAATAGCGATTTACCCAATCTATTGCGTATTGCTTACTTTTGTTCTTTATTTCTGAATTCTCTTGTGAAATAGCAAGAGCTTCATTTGATAGTTCGCCACCTTTAAGCAAAACTTTTAGTTTTTCTTCCGATTCTTTTTTTATTGATTCTAAAGAAGCATTGTCGACATTTCCTTTTTCTATGTTAGTGAATTGCATATTTTATTTAAGTTAATTTACTAATGAGTTTATTATATCAAATCTACCTCAACCGGACTAATTTTGCGTCCGTGCCGAGAAAGGACGCACCCGCCTGGACAAAAGGCTTGGCCACCACCCTCTTCTAGACACTTATTACACGCGATAAAATGCCGATGGCAGACAGGATTTGCGCAGTTCACGTAGTTCTCTGACATATTTCCACAAGAATCGCACTTGCCCACTACTTCACGTTTCGGGTCGTCGGTATAAAATGATTGCGTCACTCTACCATCAAAAACATAGAGCTTACCTTTGAAGTCTTCATTCGGATAGCGTTCCATGTATGAAACAATTCCGCCATCTAGTTGATACACATCGGTAAACCCCTGCGAAATTAAAAATCCACTCGCTTTCTCACAGCGCACTCCGCCGGTACAAACCGTGAGCACAGTTTTATTTTTCAAATGTGCGATTTGTTCTACCACGCGCGGTAAATCTCTAAAATTTTCAATGGGAGGCAAAATAGAACTTTCAAAATAACCCACTTTATGCTCGTAGACGTTTCGCATATCCACAATATAAAATTCCTTTGGCTCGCCGAAGCCTTGGGCGGAGGCAGCTTTGTTTTCCAAAATCCATTCGTGTAATTCTTCCGGTTTCAAATGCACACCAGTAATTTCGTTCGGATCAATATCGCATGTGCCCAAATGAAGCGACACAATTTCTTTCCGCGCTTTGACCGAGAGTTTCGGAAAAGCATTCCCCGTGCCCACGCTTTTCTTCCAGTGAATATTTTGGAATCTTTTATCTTTAACCATCTCCTCAATATACTTTTCTGTATTTTCTACCGTGCCCTCAACTGTGCCGTTTATCCCCTCACTCGCCACAATAATCCGCCCCTTCAAATCTAGTCTTTCACAGAGCGCAAACTGCAAATCTCGCTCCTTTTGTGAATCCTCTAGGTGCACATATTTGTAGTAAAGCAAAATCTGATACATATGGAAAAATATACCGCTTAAGTTGTAAACTTGCAATATATTTAAATAAGGTGTATATATGTCTTAACATACGTTCGTCGATTATTTCAAGAAACGAATGTTTCAACATCCCACAAGGTGGGACGCCCTGTTGGTAATTTGGTAATTCAGAACCAGAATTACCCCAGGAAAAACACCCCCTGCAAACTAATATCAGACACACATGATTATTAGCTCTGTAGGGGCTTTTTTATTTATATATCTCCGCCATCTTATGATTGTTAATTTTCCTGCGATAGCAGGAAGTTTAACAATTATTTTACCCACAACAAAAAATTAACTCTAGTCTATCTGTCTATCTTTTTCTTGTTTCAAATCCTTTTGCCAGTTTAAAGGTCTGGATATTGTCTTTGATCTTTATACGCTTGATGTAATCTAAAAAATCCCGCGGCAGTGGCGAGGGTCCAACCCAGACGCTCTTTTGAATCATCACAAAGCCAAACTTTTTCAAATGCCAGCGAAACCATTCCCTCTCCGCCTTCTTCTCTTCCGGAATATCATACATCAATAATAAATTCTTCGGCGCCTCTTTATCAAACTTATTTGAAAATTGTTTTAAAGAATCTATTTTTCTTTCAATATATTTTCTTCCTTTGGGGGTAATCCGTAAAAAATCATTTTGCTCGTCAACAAATCCATTTTTATACATATAAAATAAAGTCCCTCGCAGAGACCCCTTGGAATAGTCCTTGAATTTTGGAATACCGAAAAGGTTAGTTGAAACCCCTTTGTATCTCAGTGTGGTTTTACTTAATTCTTCTAAGATGTTATAAATCAACCCCATATAAATATTATATCAAAATGTTAAATTCTCTGCTATCGCTAAGTATTTAACATTTAATTGTATTTATTTAATTGCTATATTACTCTAAAAGTATTCATAACCCGAAAGTCTTATTTGCAAGAATTATTTATATATCTCCGCCATTTTGCAGTATTCGCAGATAGCGTTTGCTTTGCCGTAAGAGTTAAAGTGACACTCGCGGGTGACCCACTCGCCCGAGTTTAGAAACCTAGAATAGTCCTCGATATCTCGCACTAATAAATCTATCTCTTCTTCGGTCATGGGTGCGCGGTAAAATCTTTCCCTTTCATCTTTAGCTTCGAGAAATTCCAAAATTCCTTCCTCCACTTTTACCCGCCACTTGGGACTAGTCTTCAAAAGATAAGCATACATCGCGAGTTGGCGCATCAAGTTTGAGAGCCGACCCTCGTCGTCTATTTTTTCAATATCGTTTTTTTTCTTCGGGCTTCCAGTTTTAAAATCGGTCACCCGCACTGTTTTGGCGGAAATATTTTCTACCAGATCTAACCGTCCATAAATTGATAGGTGCGGAAACCTGTCGTCTTTAACCGATACGCTTTGTTCATTTTTATAATCCCGCGCCAAATTCGGAAAGCTGTTTTTTACCCACTTGGCAACTATCTTCTCTGCCTCCTTGTCGCCCAAGACCAGTTCCAATATTTCACCCTCTTTTAATCCTCCTCTCTTTTGTAATATTTTATCTATAGCTTTGTGCACTATATCGCCCAGTTCCAAACTACGCGATTTAGGCTCGGGCAATTGCAAAAAATTTCGGAAATACCATTTCCACGGGCATTCGAAAAAATTATTGAGGAGCGAGACGGAAACTTTCCTATCTTCATAATCTTTTTTGACTATCTCTACTAATTCTTTGAGGGTGGTACTCTCTTTTTCTTTCTTACCCTTGTGAGAACTTCCAGCATAGGATTTCGGATCAAGGGCTAGAATTTTTTTCTCGGTCTCGCTCGCAGACTGTTTTTCAAAATGGTCGTCCAAATCCGCGACAATCTGGGAGAGCTCTTGGTTTGCGCCAGTATATGAAGACAGAGCATAAGAAATTGTGCAAAATCTTTTTGCCCGAGTAATAGCCACATAGAGTTGGCGTTTCAGCACTTCAACGTCTTTCTTTTCAACTTTTTCTTTTATACTCTCGGGAAGTGTAAACCCGCCCCGCCTGCCCCCCGAAAATGACCGCTCATCCATGTGCGCAATCCAGACATAATCAAACTCAAGCCCTTTGGAGCCGTGAAGAGTGAGCACTTTGATACCTTCGTCTTTACCAAAGACAGCAAGCGGAATGCTCTCCCCGTATTCTTCCAGTCTTTCAATAAAAGAAATAAAATCTTTGAGGTTAAGCTTGGAATCCTTTTCTATTTGTGCGAGCGCGAGGTGGAGAATTGTGCGCACCACTTCTATCCGCACCACTAGATCTTCGTGACTCTTGGCATCATGCAGTAGTAAATCACTACCAACTTTTTGAATAAAAGAATAGAGACTCATGGAATTTCTCGCGGTGAGCCAAGAGTGGAGTTTCTCAATCCATTTATTGGTAGCGCTACTTTCGCTAAATAAATCATTTTTCTCGGCTACAACATCAAGTAAGGAAAAATCGCGCATGTTCTGCTCTCGTAAAAATTTATGGGCGGATAACGGCGGAATATCCGAAACCCCATCAAACAAAGATTCGCCCAGCGCCACGCCGTCTTCGGGATGCGCTAATATTTTTAAAACTCGCAGAAGTGATAATGCTTCCGGGGAGTCAAAAAAGTCTTGAGCCTCGCCACTAGACACTGGAAGTCCCATGTCCTTGAGGATTGTGATTACGCTACGAACTTGGCGATTTTTTGGCACGAGAATTGCTATCTCGTTTGGGTCTATGGTTTTACTTTGCTCACCACCTTCTGTCTTATTTTTTTTCAAAAGCTCTTTGATTTCAAGTCCGCAGGCAATAATCTCATCGCGTGGGTAGCTCGCTTCCACTAAACGAAGAGGATGACTTCCTTCGCGATTGCTCTTTAATTTCTCGGCAGTCAAAGAACTCTGCAAAAGAGAGTGAGAGGCATCTAAGATTTTGCCCGTGGAGCGATAATTCTCAACGAGGGTAATTAATTTTGCTTTGCCGAAAGTGTTTTTAAAATTCTCAAAATACTCTAATGACGCTCCGCCAAAGCCATAAATAAGCTGGCGATCATCCCCCACCACAAAGATGTTTGGCTTTTCCACCTTACTCCAAACCAAAGACAGAAATTCATTTTGCACTCCGGAAGAATCCTGATGCTCATCTATGAGCACATATAAAAATTCTTCTTTGATTTCAACTCTCGCTGTTTCAGACTCCTCCATTATCTTTACTAGATTCTCCAGCACGTCATCATAGTCCAGCACCCCGCTCTCAATTTTTTCTTTTTCATAAAATTCGTAAAACTGCACCGCTTCCCGCGAGCGAGCGAGCCCCTCTATTTTTGTCTCCACTTCTTTTTTAAGCTCCCCCTTCCGTGCTCCGCGCGAAGAAATACTGTCCGGATTATTTTCAAGCTCGCTTATTTCTTTTTCAATTTCTTTGGCAAAATTCTCCGGTGTTATACGCTCGCGTTTCAAAAGTGAAATTAAATTTTTCAAATCACTGAAATATCTCGCCGTATCGGCGCGAGGACGAAGGTATTCCCAAGGGTGACCGTGTAAGATTCTGTCGCAAAGTAGAATAGAGTCTTTTTCATCCAAGAGTTTCGGCTCCCTCTCCATCCCAAGCACGCGGTAATATTTCTCTATCATCTCCATGCCGAAACTATGAAAAGTGGCGATTTTCACCTTGCTTGCCTCCACCCCGATATATTTACGCAAGCGCTCGCGCATAGCACGGACGGCGCTATTGGTAAAAGTAAGGCAAAGTATGTCATCAGCTTTGGTGTCTGTCTCCTTTAAAATATTCCCAATCCTCAGAGCCAGTACTTGGGTCTTGCCTGTGCCCGGCCCGGCGACCACCATCACGGGCCCTTCAACAGTATCCACCGCCTCCTTTTGGGCTTGGTTTAATTTTTTATATTCTTCGTCAAATTTTTGCATAGAATTTTTAAGTTAGCTTAAGCTCTACTTTAGATTTCCAAAAGAAATAACCAATGATAATGAAAGTAGAAAGCGGAGAAACATATTCCGGAATATTAAAACCAAAACTATGAAGCACCATCACTATACCCAAAACAAGAATAGAATACATAGCGCCATTTTTGAGATATACATATTTCTTTATATTTTCTATATTACGAATGGTAAGCTCGCGTACCAAAACTGCACCGAAACCATTACCGAGCAAGATTAACGGCACTGATAAAGTAAAAGCAAAAGCACCCAAAACGCCGTCAATAGAAAAAGTAGTATCAATAATTTCCAAGAAAAAAAGTTTTGATAAGTCAGACTGCGCGCTCCCTAAAAGTTTGCGCTCTTGCGCTTCCGCATTTTGTTTGAAACCGTGGGTTATAAAAAACAGCGAAGAGCCCACCACTGCGCCGAGCGCCATTTCTCCGGAGTGTTTGAGAGCGAGCCAAGTGATAACTGTAAGCAGTATTGACACAACCGCGTAAAACCACACTCCTTTCGCCATAAAAAATCTCTCTGGCCGAGGAAGCCCCAATTTTTTATCTTCTAAGAAAAGCCAATGCAAAAACAAAAACAAAAGAAATACTCCGCCGGCAACGAGAAGTATCGGTGCAGACCGCTCGATAGATTCATGCACCACTGGGTCAGAAGACCAAGCAGCCGAGAGCACCTGTCCGACGGATAGCGTTGAATTGAAAGCCCAAATTATTAAAAACGGTAAAAGTCCGCGTACTAAAAAAACAGCAATAAATATGCCCCAAGTGAGGAACCACCTGCGAGCGCGTTTGCCCATTGTGGAGAGCACTTCGGCGTTGATAATCGCGTTATCAACAGAGGAAACCGCCTCAAAAAGGGTAAGTCCCAGTATCGTAAAAATAGCCGCAAGCATTTATATATTTTAGCGTATTTTCCTCAATTTGCCCACTTTTGTCCGCTTGATAGAAAATGCGAGCGCGGGAATGGATATTTTTTCGCCAAGGAAATTTGCAATACTGCGCACATAGGTGCCACCCGAGCATTTGATTTTGAATTTGGCGATATAGAAAAATTCTTTTTTGTTTTTTAAATTTTTCTGCCAAATTTTTAGAATTTCTTTTTGACGAAAATCGCCACGAACTTTGGCAACCCTGCGTTCAATATTTTCCAAAAGTTTCTTATTAGAAATTTTCCTAATTTTTAAAAATTTTAAATTCTTTACATTCACCACCCTCTCAGGCGCTCCTGCCTGCGCAGGCAGGTCCACTCCCTCCCGCGCATAAGCAAAGAGCGGTTTGCCTGCTACCGTCTTTGACGAAAACATCGGATATTTCTGCACAAACTTGCCGGTAAAAAATTTCAAATTCTTTCTTATCTTTTGCTCTAACTCTGACACCCTTACAAACTCCAGTTTGTAAGGGTGTTGTTTGGGTTGTATTTTGCCGAGAATATCGTACGTGTCCGTGGCAAATCCAAAGAGAATTTCAAATTCGTATTCTTTGCCTAGGGCTAAATATTTTTCTTTCTTTTTACATTCCTCCCCCGTCAAAATCAATAATAACCCCGACGCCATCGGGTCCAGTCGCCCAGCATAGGTCATCGGCATATTTTTGTATTCCTTATGTCTACTCCGAAAACCCTCCAACGCTTCAAGTGGAGTCTCCCCTTCTTTTTTATTAAGTAGAATTATTTTTTTCATCTGCGGAGGCGGAGAGATTCGGACTCTCGAGAGCTTTCACCCTACACGCTTTCCAAGCGTGAGCACTAGACCGCTATGCGACGCCTCCGTTTATTAATTTCTTAAAAGCTTCCCCTCCTTTATAATCTTTTATTTGCTTTTCACGCAACCAAGCTGATTTCTTATCTTCGAACTGTTCGTTATGAACTACTTTCCAAGGAATACCAACCTTTGTTGATTTATTCCTACCAGAGTTGTGACTTTTTATCCTCTGGTTTAAGTCTGAAGTATATCCTATATAATACTTATTATTACTTCCACTTCTTAATATGTAAACGTAATACATAATTTGTATTCAGCGACCCACCGCTTACAGCGGGGTCCCGCCTACGGCGGTGAGCCTCCGTAGTATTTAATCTACATTATTATATGGGTAAGGCAACCCCAGCACAAATTTTGCGAGGTTATTTAATGGCAAAGCGCTTCGCGCATAAGGGATGGCCTATTCGGCCCCGCACTTTGCAAGACAAATGGTAATGATTTTGATAAAATAAATGTATAGGCGAAATTATTAGCAAAATTTAAGCGGGGTGCTCATAAATCATAGTCGCTCCGCTCCTTGATTACATGGCAAAAACAAATTATGTAGATGGGTTTGTATTAGTAGTTCCTAAGAAAAAGTTTGCGGAGTATAAGAAGATGGCGCAAGAGGCCAGCAAAATGTGGAAAAAATTCGGCGCACTTGATTATAAAGAGTGCGTGATAGAAGACACAAAACCTCCGATGGTAACTTTTACTTTCCCGAAAATGATAAAAGCCAAGCCCGGCGAGCAAGTTTGGTTCTCCTACATTGAATACAAATCCCGGGCGCATAGAGATCAAGTAAACAAAAAAGTGATGGCGTTGATGGACAAAGAAAAGGATAAATACAAAAACATGCAAATGCCTTTTGATATGAAACGCATGGCTTACGGCGGTTTCAAAGTCGTCGTCGACGCCTAAAAATTTTCTGCTATACTCTCACTATCCTGCTTGGAAACGTGGCTGAGCGGTTGAAGGCACTGGTTTCGAAAACCAGCATCGGGGCAACTCGATCGAGAGTTCAAATCTCTCCGTTTCCGCCCGAGCTCTAGAGTTAGCTCTAGAGCTAAATACGTAATTACTTGCCTGTCATCTTCAAAAATTCGTCTTCAGTTATAATTTTTACCCCTAACTTCTGCGCGTCTTTGAGTTTAGAGCCAGGGTCTTCGCCTGCTATGACATAAGAGGTTTTAGTAGATACCGAACCAGAAACCTTACCGCCGGCGTTGATGATTTTTTCTTTCGCTGTTTCGCGAGACATTTGAGAAAGTGTGCCGGTTAGCACAAAAGTAAGACCATTAAATTTCCCGCCTTTGATTTTTTCCCCTTTCAAAACTTGCACTCCGTTCTTCTCCAATTTTTTTATGAAAGCTAAATTATTTTTATCCTCAAAAAATGCATATAGACTTTCAGCAACTTTTGGGCCCACATTTTCCAATTCATTTAATTCTTCCGGTGTGGCATTGATTATTTTATCTAGGGTATGAAAATGATTCGCCAAATCCCGCGCCGTCTCCTCGCCCACATGGAGAATCCCAAGTGCCCAGAGAAATTTTTGAAGTGGCACTTTCTTTTTTAGATTAATTTCGTTGACTATATTCTCCGCAGATTTCTCGCCGAATCTCTCTAAAGACGCGATATCGCCTTTGTCTAGAGTAAAAATATCCGCTACGTCCGTTATCAGCCCCTCGTCTTTGAACCGGCGCAAAACTTTCGGCCCAAGCTCGTAAATATCAAAAACAGAGACGAAATGTTCCATAAATCTCTCATTTTTTGCTGGACATTTTTTGTTGGTACAATAATAGGCGACAGATAGCGAAGCCGATGAAGAATTCTCGAGTGTCTGGTTGAGCCCGCTCTTTTTTAAATATACTGTGCGGGCGACCCGAGGACCGAGAGAATTTTTTATCGGCGAAGCTTCCATATATCTTTTCTCCACCCTCCCACCACACACCGGGCAATGGGCCGGCATTTTAAATTTCTTTTCTTTGCCGGTACGAAGTTTCGGAAGCGCTTCTACCACTTTCGGAATCACGTCCCCGGCTTTCTCTATTACGATAGTATCCCCGATTTTTATGCCCAAACGCTCGATTTGATCCAGATTGTGAAGAGTAGCTTTGGAAACGGTAGAGCCCGCGACCAAAGTTGGCTCAAAAATGCCAAGCGGGGTGAGCACGCCGGTGCGCCCTACGTTCACGATGATATTTTTTAAAATAGTCGTCGCTCTTTCGGCCGGGTACTTAAAAGCCGACATATATCGCGGGGCTTTGCCCACCACACCCAAAACTTCCTGCATCTTAAGGTCGTTCACCGATATCACTACACCATCAGTGCCATAAGGAAACCTCTCGCGTGCTTTTTCAAACTTTTTTATAAAAGCGATTACTCCGTCTAGATTTTTTGATATCACTTCGTGCTCGGTCATGGGAAAACCTAGACCACGTAAAATATCATGCTCTGCTGAATGGAATTTCGGATTTAACTCATCTGACGAGTCGGCGATATCGTAGGCGAAAAAATCCAAGTGTCTTTCTTTTACCAAATGGGGGTCAAGCTGACGCAAGCCCCCGGCAGTTGCGTTTCTGGTATTGGCAAAAAGTGGTTTACCTTCGCGTTTGTTTCTTTGGTTTAATTTTATAAGAGTAGTCTTCGCCATGACTACTTCCCCGCGAACTTCTAAATGCTTTGGGATTACAAGGTCGAACCTTGTAGAATTCTTAAGGTTAGACCTTAAAGAAAGTGGAATAGTATTGACCATTTTTAAATTCTCCGTAATATCCTCCCCGATTGAACCGTCCCCACGCGTGGCGCCTTTAACAAAATTTCCATTTTCATAAATCAAAGACACCGCCAGTCCGTCAAATTTCACTTCGCAAAAATACTCCAACTTGGGAGCTAAGCTTCCAAGTAGTTTTTTGATGCGTTTTTCCCAGTCAGAAAGCTCCTCCTCGTTGAAGACATCATTTAAAGAGAGCATCCGCACTTTGTGAGTCACTTTTTCAAATTTTTCCAAAGGTCTTCCGCCCACTCTATTCTCCGGAGCATTCGGGTCGTTAAATTCCGGATACTTTGCGACAAGTGCCCGAAGCTCGCGAGTAAGCGAATCATACACATCGTCCGAGACTCCGGGATCGTCTGCCACATGGTAGCGTTCGCGCAGGCGCGCGATTTCCGCCCGCAATTTCAAAATTCTTTCTTTTGCCTTATTCTCTTCAGCACTTGTCATGCTTAATAGTTTACCTCAATTACGCGTTCTACGCGATTGGGTTCATTGGTATCGCAATCTGCGTTCCCACCGGTGCTATATCCCCGAGAAATAATTCTCGTACTAAAATTTGGACTGGTGCCATTTTTTTCAACTGTAACTATAACGCAAGATCGCCCTGAAGTCCCCAAGCTCAAAAGAGTAAACTCCCAAGGAGGAGGTTGCGGAGAGCCTTGACCGTTATTTAGATTCACTCCACCAGAATTTGCTGCGCAAGGAGTGTAAACTTGTATTCCGGGATAGCCAAAAGCAAAGACCAGACCATTTGAATCTCCCGCAAAAATACGGTTTAGATCATAATACAGTGCGCATTCCGCGCCTACATCTGCGGCATAAAAGGCATCGTTGGTAGCTTGAGCGGAAGTGCTGAAGGTAAGTTCTCTAAAGGTGATGTTGGAAACGCCAAGGGAGATAGCGAGGATAATTGCCGATAGAATGACAGCAAAAAGAAGCACGAATCCCTCTCTTTTTTTTGTTTTTAGGAAAATATTTTTCATGATGTTTCTATTATATTGACGGCATCCAATCGAAAAGATAGCTGGAGAAAGATACTTTATAATCGTTCGTCCCGCGGAACCAGTGCACTGTGGAGGTAATTTTCTTTTCTTTTTGGTTTACATCTTCTACTAGAATAACTCGCGCAAAGCCGGAGCCGACATTGCCGACATCCTGATCATAACTATAACCGTCCCCTTCGCTATAATTGAGCTCTTGGCACGGAAATCCGCCCGACGGAGTGCAGTCGTATATTTCAATCTCTGTAATTGGCGGAACAAGAGAATTTTGATCGTAAAGATAGCAACCACTCCCTCCTGCCGAAGCTCCCGCTCCACAATTCACAATAGCAGTTTGAAAATCCGTCCAACCAGTATCGCCTCCGTAGAGCACATAAGTATCTCGCAAACTGCGCATAAGCTCTATCCCTTCTTGGGCGAGATAAGAAGCGACTAATTTGTTTTTGGAATGATTGGCATCCGATATGCCTCCGCCCAAGACCACCAGCATCACAAGAACCGACAGGGTAAAAATAGAAATCGCGACAAGCGTTTCTACTAGGGTAAACCCGGTAGTTATCTCTCTATTTATTTGTTTAAAATGTTTTTTCATTTTTAAGGCGCGTTTTCAACATCTATCAACCTCTGCGAGACTGTAGTTTGAAGTGAAAATGGTGTTATAATGTCTTTATATTTTATCTCACCAATAAGATGTATTTTTATTAAGGGTTGCTGGAAATCTCCGTCAATCGGCGGTTTTGCACCAATAACCTCAAAACCAGAACTGTCCTTGATTGTTATCTCTTCCAAATTCATCTGCACGAAAGTAAGCCCGCCGTTGGTTGATTTTTCAATATTGTATTTTGTGGGGTTTACACTATCTTGCCATATCCTATATACCCATTGGTCATTTGTAGCATCCTCTGCCCCATCTCCATGCGCTTCCTCAAAAACTATCACTCCCCCGTCAAAGCAATCGAGAGGATCATCTAAACTGTCGCTCTGTGGATCTTGGCTATCGATCCAAATTTCCGTGTCATAACATCTATAATTATACCCGGTGCGCAGATTGCGCGACATGTCTTCCATAATAAAAGATAGATTGTCCATGATGGAACGCTGGTCTTCTGTCTTGTTGTGCACTAGGTTCGCATTGAGAAGAGCCCCAGTGCCAAAAACCACTATAATCACAAAAAGACCGATGGATATCATAGTTTCTATGATAGTAAACCCAGTAGTGAGTTTTGGCGAAGCGCTTTTAGCGCGCAATTCTATTGCATCGCCAAAATCTACTAACTGGGTAAACCCTTTGTTTAATTTTTTGTTTGCTTTCTCCATTTTAATTTAATTGAATCCTGCCGGAAGGATAAACTTTTATCAGAGAGCTGGTGCCTTGAGGAGAAGAAATGGTAATTTGCAGAAAATCTATAATTGTAGTGCCGTCTGCAATTTGGGCGCATATAGAATCACCGGTACACCTAAGAGTCGCCCCGGAATCCGGTCTGGTGAAAGTTATGTGAGCCTCACTTATTTCTGTAGCTGTAGCTCCTATAAAAATACTAATATCGCTCACAAAGTTGCCCTTGGTGATGGTTATGGTTTCTAGGCATTCAACACTGTTGCCAGGATCATTACTTGGACAAGGGATGTAAGGACCGTCAAACACTTTACCTTGATCTAGGTCTGCAAAATAAAGAAATGCGCTTGGACTATCTGAAGTAAATAACAGCCCATAGGAAGGCTTCCAAGGATCTGCGCTAGGCATACTTAAGACAGGTAATTTGCCGGTAGTTGACTCCTTCTGCGCCTGCACAAATTTGAGCGCAATGTCGTTCGCCAGGTTTTTGATATCCACTTTTATCTGAAATTCTTTATAGCTGAAAAGTCCAATAGCAGACATTATGGAGAAAATACTCAAAACCACTATGAGCTCTACATAAGTCATACCACTATTGGAATTTTTAATTTTAAATTTTAAATTTTTAGCCATTTTAAAAAAGAAAAAATTGGATATTAAAAAGAAAGGCTAAAAATGCGCCAAGCGCCAAAAACGGCGCGAAAGGAATTTCGCTTTTCCAACCATACTTTTTAGAGAAAACCAAAATAAACATCCCCACTATCCCCCCCGCCCAGAAAGCGATTACCACCCCAGAGAACACCTGTGAAAAGCCCAAAAGCCAACCCAAGCCTATGGCGAGCTTGGCATCCCCGAGCCCCATCCACCTGCCCCGCGAGAGGAGCCAAATGAGAGCAAAAGGCAGAGCTACGAGTAATCCCGAGAGAACATCTGCCATCTCGGGCAAATGCGGATAAAAGAAAAAATGGTCCACAAACAAGAAAAGCGAGAGAAAAGCCAAAGCTCCAAAAATGAAAGACAGGGCATCGGGAATAATTTTGTGCCGGAGGTCGTAGACAGTAATAACCAAAAGAAGAGAAAAAAGCGAAGTGTAAAAAGCATAAGGGATGGCAAAGAACATAACGTCCACAAAAAGAATAAAGGAGAATTTGTAAAATAAAAGAGCAAAGATAACACCGGTCGCAAGCTCTACCAGAGGATACTGCCAAGAAATCCGGCTCTGACAATTGCGACACCTGCCACCTAGAGCAAAGAAACTACAAACTGGAATCATCTCATACCAGCAGAGCTTTGTCTGGCAAGACATACAGGCACTCCGCCCGCCGAAATTCTTGTGGGTGCCCAAGCGCAGAATCACCACATTCAAAAAACTTCCGATGATGAGACCTAGAATAAAGAAAATAATTGTAAGGATAGTTATCATAAACTCGTATTACAAATAAATGTGCCGTTTGCAAGCACTTGACCTACGTTTCCGGCAAATTGTCTCGACTGACCCGTACTATCAACGCACCAAGACGAGGAGGTAGAAGTGTTGAGCCTTATGGTTACTGCCCAAGCTGTTGCAGAATTTGCGCAACGATACCCAGGGTTGCCCGCTTTATACTTTAATGCTTCCTGTAAAGCAGAGAAAATAACAGGGTCGGCTTCAAACATACTATTAACAGAAGAATCTACTATTAGCGGGCAAGTATTATTAGGATTACCACCGCTAGCCGGAGTGATACCAGCACCACCGGGGGGTAGGTAGGAGTAATTATTTTCAACATAAAAAAGAGCAGCTTGAGTTCTAATGGTCTGCAAATTGCTTTTTATGCTCGCATCTTTGCCTTTTTTTCTGGCTTCGTCTGTCGCCAAAAAAATAATAGACGCTAAAACAACAATTATCCCCAACACCACCAAAAGCTCAATTAGAGTAAACCCTCTTGTAATTCCGAAACCTTTCCTTAACATTATGCCTTAAATTATAACATACTTGAAAAAACAAAACATTCAAATACTAATTAAGCACTAACTTTAAACGCTCCATCTTCGCAGAAACCGTCCTCGCTAGTTCCTAGTTTCTAGTCGCACTTATAACCACCAGCTACAGTAGCAAATGTGAAAGGCGCCGGTGGAGTAACTGACGTGGTAAACTCGGCAATTGTAGTTGGAGCAGATCCAGGAACTTGTTTTAAGAAACTTCTGTAATCCATACAAAAAGCTCCTGTGGAACCTTTAGCTGCCACAAACCATTTTCCGCCAGTCAAAACAGTTGCTCCATCCCAAGCGTAATAATACACAGTGCCATCTGGTAATTTATCTATAAGAGTAAATAAACTATTATCACCAGCATTGTCTGCGTTAAATAAATGACGACTAGCTGTCGTATTTGCAACAACAGGAGTTATCGTTGATATGCTTGGAGTAACAGCTGTACCTGTTGGACCATTATAGAGCTGGGCTTGAGAGACCATACTTTTCATCTGCGATACTATCTTTGAATCATTTGCTTTACCTTTTGAATTATTTAATGCTGCTAAAATCACAGCAACTAAAATACCTATGATGGCAATGACAACCAGTAGTTCTATTAATGTAAAACCTTTTTTGAAATTATTTTTTTTCATATTTCACCTCTTTAAAAAAGAGAAAACTAAATTTTAATGATTAAGACTCCGGTTAATTATAGCATATCCCTAAAAACAAAAACCACCCCAAGCAAATCTGGGTGGTTTTTGTTTAAGCAAACTTTAAGCTTTAAACGCAAAGTGTCTGAGCTAAAACCTGATCTGCTGTTTTTACACCCGCAAATCCAGTACTGTCTACACAGTAAGAACCAGTGTTATTAAGCTTTATCCAAGTAGAATAAGCAGTAGCGGAAGCTCCACATCCCACTGATCCAGGAACTGTTGGACCTCCAGTCGTAGGTGCGCCAATTGCAGTTTGAGCATTAAACAAAGACGCTCGTACTTCTGGTGCGTTTGTGCCAGTTGCGCCCACTATATAACCAGTAACTACGGGACACATACCAGTATAAGTATTTGAGTTGTTGGAATAAGCTATCTCAGCTGCCGCACGTGCTTGTGCCATACTAGAAATAGCTGCTGCATCCTTACCCTTAGTTCTCGCAGAGTTTAAAGAAGCAAGCACCACAGACGCCAAGATACCAATAATGGCGATAACGACCAAAAGTTCAATCAATGTAAAACCTCTTTTAAAATTCATTTTCATAATGATTAGTTTCTAGGTTCTAGGTTCTAGGTTCTAGCAAATTTGCCATACCCACAAACTATAACCTTCTTACATATTTATAATTAACTTATAATTTTCCCTGCTAAAATAATTAGCAGAATAATCGACTTATTTTAATACCCTCATTATACAATACTGGCAATATAAAGTTATCCACAGTTCGACAAGCTCACTGCAAAGCACCCTCCGACTTCGCTCAGGGTAAACCCTAGACTCTAATCCCTAACTTATCCCGCCCGCGATATTGTAAATCGGCAAAAGTATGGAAACCAAGAGAATACCCACGCCAAAACCTAGCACCACTATCATCACCGGCTCTATGAGTCCGACCATAGTATCTATGGCGTCATCCACTTCGCGCTTGTAAAATACAGCTAGAGTTTTTAATATCTGCCCCAAGGCGCCAGTTTCCTCGCCCACTTTGACCATCTGCACCATAATCGGAGGCATCTGATCCGGATATTTTTCAAAGGAAGCAGAAAGCGCGAGCCCTGATTTTACGCCTTCGGCTACGTCTTTCAAGATGTCTCTGTACACTCGGCTGTTCACCACTTCGGAAGTGATATCGATAGAGCGAATAATCGGTATACCGGAAGTGAGCATGGTGTCCATGTTGTCCGCGATACGAGAGAGATAAAGCCGTTTGTAAAGACTGCCCACCACGGGTGTAGAGAGCTTAATGCGGTCTAAATATTCCTTGCCTTTGTCGGTGCGAGAAAGACGCCAAATCCAAACGCCAAGAAGAACCAAGAAGATAAGCACTAAGAAACCGTAGTCAACAAAAAACTGTGAAAAACCTATAATAATTTTGGTATAAAGCGGAACGGTTTGCCCACTCTCAATAATGATTTCTGAAAGCTTGGGAATTACTACCACAAACATGAGCGTCATCACCGCAAAAAAAGTAAAGACAACGAATGCAGGATAAATTAAAGCGTTTCTAGTCTTGGAAGTAAGTGTGTATTGACGGTCTAAATATTCTGCCAAGTGTTCAAAAGTCTGATTTAATTTCCCTGTCTCCTCGCCAGCTTTGACCATGTTCACATAAAACTCCGAAAAAACATCCGGATGTTTCGCAAGCGCGCCGGAGATGGTGACTCCAGCCTGCAGGTCGTCTGCCACTTGGTTTAATTTGCGCCCCAAAAGCTTGTTCTCGGAATTAACCGAGAGCATAGTAAAAGCTTTAAGCGCGGAGACCTGCGCTTCAAAGAGGGTGGCAATTTGACGCGAGAGAATAACCACCTCTTTCATCCTTACTTTGTCAAAAAATCTGATATCAAAAATGGATTTCCTTTCCGACTCTTCTTTGATAGACAAAATTATGAGCCCGCGACGTTGGAGCCCGGAGATCGCCATATCGCGATTTGGCGCGTCTATTTCGCCATCCTTTTTTATTCCTTTGTCATCAACTGATTTGTATTTGAATAACATAATTAGGTTCTAGGTTCTAGGTTCTAGGTTCTAGGTTCTAGGTTCTAGTATTTTTCTAGTCCCTAGCCACTAGTCCCTAATTCATCATAGCATGCGTTCAAGACCTTTCGGATTCAAAGAATATTGATAAGCATTTTCTATGGTGATTTCCCCCGCGCGGACAAGCTCAAGTAGGGAATGGTTTAAATCCACCATTCCCCCTTCCATCCCCGTTTCTATCACCACATCTATTTCATGAGTGCGCTTTTCGCGAATCAAATTTGAAACGGCGTTGTTGTTTAAAAGCAGTTCATACGCCGGAATCAGTCCACCGGCAATCCGCGGAATCAGTCTTTGAGAAAAAATACCTAAAAGTGAAGAGGCAAGCTGGACTCGTATCTGGTCCTGCTGATAGCCCGGGAAAGAATCAATGATACGGTCTATGGTCTGGGAAGCATTGTTGGTATGGAGTGTAGAGAGCACTAGGTGCCCCGTCTCGGCGGCGGTGACGGCAGTCGCAATCGTCTCGGGATTGCGCATTTCTCCTATCATAATCACGTTCACATCTTCTCGGAATACGGATTTGAGCGCAGTTTGAAAATCTTTGGTGTCAATGCCGACTTCGCGTTGATTGATGATGGATTTGTTTGGAATGTAAACATACTCTATCGGGTCTTCAATAGTAATAATGTGGCGAGTTTGTTCGTTGTTAACAAAATTTATCATTGAAGATAGTGTAGTTGATTTACCTTGCCCCACCGGACCGACTACTAGAAAGAACCCTTGTTTTTTTCTGGAAATTTCTTCTAAAATCGAAGGCAGATTGAGGTCTTTAAAATTTTTAACCTTCGGCACCAAGCGAAAAGCGATATTGATAAGCCCTTTTTGAAAAAAAACATTGCCTCTTAGCCTGGCTTCTCCGCGGAAATCGTAAGAAAAATCCATCTCTTGATTTTCCAAAAATTTTTCCATCTTTGGCTTGTCCAAAATCTCGCCTAAAATACCTTCCATATCCTCGCGACTGAAAACCGGGTGCTTGAGGAGAAATATCAACTCGCCGGCCACTCGAATCGCCGGTACTCGTCCGGCGCCCAAGTGAAGGTCGGACCCATTTTCGTGAATAACAGTTAGTATTAAATCTTCTAATTCTTTTTTATGGTTTGTCATTTTATTTTTTTTGCTAAATTTCCTCCGTCTAAGATTCTCTTGACCTCGTCTATCACTTCGGCTGGGGTGGAATTGGCTTTGACGATGTAGCTCGCGACTCCGAGCGCTTTGCACCGGTCGATATCCGCCTGCTGGCTTTTATTGGAAAGCACTATCTTGGTGGCATCTTCGCATAATTTATCCGAATTTATTTTTTCCAACACTTCAAACCCGTCGAGCCCCGGCATGATGATATCCACAATAAGCACATCGGGTTTAAGCCCTTCCCGGAGCTTTTTGAGCGCCTCTCCCCCATCCAAAAAGGTATAAACTTCAAAGTCGTTTTGATTAAACTTGAAAGCATACATGTCCAAGAGAAAGCTGTCGTCATCTACTATTAAGATTTTTCTTTTTTTGTTTTCCATATTTTAATCTATACTCTGAATTATATTATAAAGACGCCCGAAGCGCACGCAAGGAGGGTTTAGTCACTATCGTTGCTGAAATTATACACCGTGCGATAAGGGATAACGCCGTCGATGGCTTTGAGCATCGCATCTTCCCGCATCATGAGCATTCCATTTTTACGCGCGACTTTGTATATAGCCGAATCGACTGGGTCCTTTAGAATCACATCCTGCATTTCTTTATCCACTGCAAACATCTCAAAAACAGCGATACGCCCGCGAGTTCCGGCGGGACATTCGGGCGAAGGCACTGTGTCAATCATCTCATCCTTTATATCAACTTCTTTTCGGTATTCTGCCGGTAGATCTTTAAATTGCTCTTCAAATTGCATTCGAATACTTTCTTCCATCGGAATTTTTTTTCTAGAGGACTCGCAAGTGAGAGTTGCCAATCTCTGCGCCACGGAGAGAATCAAGGTCGGCGCAATCAAATACGGGTCCACCCCCATATCCACCAGTCGAGGAATTGCGCCGATGGCATTGTTGGTGTGAAGAGTGGAGAGCACGAGGTGACCGGTGAGTGCCGCCTGAATCGCGAGCTGGGCAGTTTCCTTGTCGCGAATTTCACCCACCATAATGATATCCGGGTCTTGACGGAGTATTGAGCGGAGACCGGAGGCAAAAGTATAACCTATCTCGGGCAAGACCTGGGATTGGTTCACTTCCGCCATGTGGTATTCCACCGGGTCTTCGAGTGAGACTATATTGTATTTTTCTTTGTCCAGCGCATTCATGATAGAGTAGAGCGTAGTGGATTTTCCGGAGCCCGTAGGGCCGGTAATGAGTATCAGACCATAGGGTTTTTTGATGGCCTCCTGCATCATCTGCAAATTTCTCTTGGAGAGTCCGAGCTTATCTAACGTGCGAACTCCTATTTCAGAATCCAAGATACGGATAGCGAGTTTCTCTCCGTAATATCCCGGCATAGAAGAAACACGAAAATCAATCTTGCGATTATCAATACTGGCGGAAAAAGAACCGTCTTGCGGTTTTCTTTTTTCATCCAAATGAAGTCGGGACAAAACCTTGATACGCGCGATAATACCGGTGTGCACATTGGTCGGCAACATTATGGAAGTATGAAGCGAACCATCTACTCGATAACGCACTCGCACTTTATCCCCCATATGCTCTATATGAATGTCGGAAGCTCCTCCCTCTATTGCATTTTTTAAAATAACCGCCACAATCTTGATAATCGGCGCATCCTCTACTATCTTTGCCTCTTTTTTTACGTCTTTTAACTCTTTATTCAGATTATCTTCGTTGACACTCTTTAGGTCTATTTTTTCGTCTTTATCCAGCTGGTCCAGCGCCTCTTCTACTTGCACGGAAATTCCTTTGTAGGCGTTCATCACCTCGGCATAATCTTTTTGTGAAATCAAAAACATTTTAAAAGGAATACCGAGTTTGGCGGAAATGAATTGGAGAGCATCAATACCTTGGATATTTTCCGGATCGGTAATACCTACTTGAAGCACACCTTCCTCCAATCCAAACGGCACAAAATGATAATACACAGCCGAATCCTCGGGAATATATTTCAAAATATCAAAGGAAATTTTTTTAACATCCACCTTTTTAATCGGCATATTGAAATACTCTCCTCTCGTACTTAGGAGTTCTTCTTCTCGGACACCAAGGTCTAGGAGCGCTTGGTCAATATCACCGCCAAACTTTTCTTCTGCGCGGATTTTGACTTCTCCTATCTGTTCCTCTTTTATAATCCCTTTTTTAACTAATGATTCTAAAAAACTCATAACTAATTTGTAGGTGGTGTCGCGGGGGGCGGAGTCACGGGGATAGCAGGAGGAGAAGTAGCCGGTGGTGCGGGAGCAGTAGGAGGAACTGCCGGTGGCGGTGGGGTAACGGAAGGAGCAAGTATCGGGGAAGCTGGACCAGCGCCTGCGCCTATACCAATATCGGAATCAAGCGGAGCAAATGGATTGGGTCGCCCTTCGGTGCCGGTCGGCACTAAAATTACATTCGAATCGCGAAGCGAAAGAAAAGCCAAATCGGTAAAAATAGATTCGTCGAGTTTGATATTTTGAACGCTAAGAAGCGTGGCGAGCAACCTTTGCGCCCGTTCGGAATCTTCCCCTATCACGCTTGGGTTCGCAGTCCCACTTTGCTCTCTCACAGTAGGAGGTAAAGAAGAAACCAGCGCCGGTTCTTCTTTTTTCTTTATGAGCACGGCATAGACAATTATCATAACCAGCGCGATTGAAGTAAATATTATAATGTTTTTTATTTTTTGGTTCATTTGAGATTCATGTGAATTTAATTGCGAAGCCAATAAGTCTTAATTTTAAAGCTGTATTTATAAACTTCAGAGGTGCTAGCCCCTCCTCCTTTGCCGGTCGTAGTGTCCGAAGCGAATTGGATAGAAGAAATATCCACCAATCGCAAATTGCTCTCCAAGTCTCGAATAAAATTCAAAAAGTTACTGTAAGCGCCTTCGGTGGAAAACTCCAAATCCCATGCGCCGTATTCGGTCGGCAGACTCTCCACCCCGCCACCCGCTTGACGCACCGGCGTTTCCGCATCTTCTTCTTTAAAAGTGTCATATCGCACATCGCGGAGAACCATGCCGTAGGGAGAAGCCAGTTTTTCAATTTCCAAAATAAGACGAATGTTGTCCACGCTATTGGGTAAAAGTTTTTCAATTTTCGAAAGGTCTTCCGGAGCAAAAGAATTATACTGTTTGGTTAATTTATCTCGTTCTGCTTCCAGCGCTTTAGAATTATCAAGCGCCTCATTGTAAGAAGCGGTTTGCGCTTTGAGTAATTTTACATCCGCGTACATCGGATTCAAAACTTTCAAGAATCCTATGATGGAGACTGTTATTAAAATGATTGGGATGATTAATCTAGCCATAAATTTATATACTTGTATCTAATGGAGGGGTATTCGGAACGTTGCTGCCAGTCTCGAGAGTCTGTCGATAATCCACAAAACTCGGTTCAACCAAAAACTCCAACTCAAAAAGGACATTGCCTTTTTCGTCGAGCGCTAAATTGGAAAAGACCGGGTCAACCAAATTCTCTTCTTCATTATAGAGGTCCGACTGGAGCGCCACATAACGATAACCTTTGGATATGCCGGAAAGTTTTATCAATATCCCTTGAGAACTACCATTGGTATCCCCGCCTCCCAATTCATAACTGAAATCCGTATAGCGCACTTCTTTCATTGTGACTCTAGAGAGAACCCCGAAGATTGGAGATATGGCTATGTGTTTGTCCAAAATATCTTTGGAAGCTCGAATTCGCCTATCTAGAGTTTTGAGTTGGTTTATTTTTGCGGGTTCAAAACGATCTTCCGCTAATTTCAAGTCACCAGCCATTTTTTCGATATTTTTGGACAAATTCCTTTTGTAAAAATAAACCCCCCCTAAAGCTAAAATCAGGGTAAAAAAAAGGAAAAAGGAAACAATCGTCAAAATACCGACAGGCCTTTTTATGCCTTCAGTTTTTTGGATTACTGGTTTCTTGGGTATGAATGATGTTTCGAAATTTTGTTCCATCCCTTAATTGATTCTCCACTATTATTATAACAACAAACTAAGACCAAAAACAAATTTATTGCAATTTTCGTAGCGCCAATCCGATAGCCACAGCAAATTCCGGACCGGTGGCTTCCAAAACTTTCTCCAAAAATGCCGGAGCGCCGACTTTTGAGAAAGGATGTCCTACTTCTATCTCTCCATGAAAGTTGCTTTCGGTTAATTCTTTGAGACCTTTCATCAAAGCTCCGCCACCGGTCAGTATCACCTTGGCGATAGTCTTATCATACTTCTTTTCATATCCTAATAATACACTACTGGTTTCCGAAAAGATATAGTCCATATGGACTTTTATAATTCCGGCGAGTTCCGTTTCGACAGGACTGCCGTAGAGTCCAAATTCTTTTTTCATTTCTTCGGCTTCCCCAAACGGAATGCTCAAAGATTTGGAAATTGCATCTGTAATATCTGCTCCACCGCGATTAATCGTATGGTAACTTTTTATCATGCCAAATTCTATGAGTGAAAGTTTTGTGCGAGAAGCCCCGAAATCAATCAGGAGCACCGGCGAGAGTTCGTGTTCAAAATTCGCTCGAATTGAAGAAAAAATCTCCACTTCAAAAAAAGAAGCTTCCAGCGCGCATCCGGAAACGATTTCCCGCAATCTTGTAATCGCATCATTTTGAATAGCGACCACCAACACTTCGGTTTTCTCGGAAATTTTTTTTGGGAGATCTGGGTTATTTGCTTCTTCATAGGAGAGCTCTTTCTCCGGCAAAACAAAAAAATCAAGCGACACTTCGGTAATCGGCACAGGAATATACTTGCGAGCCTCGGTAGTGACGATTGAAGTTATATCCCCGCCTTCTTTGACCTCCATAGGAAGCGGAATAGTAAAAACCAAACTTGACTGGATAGGAATGGACAAGACGACGGAGTTAGTGGTTGTGCCGGATTGTTTGAGAACTTCTTTTAGGGCTTCAACGATTTTCGCTGTCGGTAGATTAGTAACACGCCCTATATCTGTATCAGCATAGGGCCCCAAGGATATAGAGCCGTAAGTTTCAAGCATGGCTTTCCCGCCTTTTTTCTTTATCTCCACAACTTTGATAGAAGAAGTGCCAATATCAATACCGACGGCATTCGGAGAAGAACCGCTTCCTAAGTTGCTTACTTTAGCCAAAATGTCTTTGAACGGATTGTTCATTTATTGTGTTAATATTATAGCATAATGCGTATTTTAGACACTATATTGAACATCATTTTCCCTGTGAATTGCATCGTCTGCGAAAAAAGTGGAGAAGATTTGTGTATGCTATGTTTATCTGACTTTCCTTCTGCCGAGCGGGAAACTAGCTCTTGGGTATTCCCTATTTTTGACTATCGCGATAAAAACGTAAAAAAAGCCATTTGGATGCTAAAATACAAGGGTAAAAAAAGGTTAGCCGATATTTTCGGTATTGTAATGTATGGCAGAATTTTAGAAGAATTGGGAGAGTTGGATTTGATGGCAAATTTCAAAAAACCGATTTTAATTCCTATTCCCCTCTCTAAAACGAGACAAAAGGAACGAGGATACAACCAAACAGAACTAATCTGCCGAAAAATAATGAATTTGGGAGAAAAAAATTTGGAATATCAAAAAAATGTTTTGATAAAAATAAGGGAAACAGAACACCAAGCGCGCATAGAGGATAAGAGAAAAAGACTTCTAAACCTTATAGACTCGTTTGGAGTCATAAATGAAGAATTAATAAAAGGGAGAAATATAATACTCTTAGACGACGTCACCACCACTGGAACCACCCTCAAGGAAGCAAAAAAAGTTCTGAAAAATGCCGGCGCCAAAAAAATTATCGCTTTTACTTTGGCGCACTGACACACTGACACACTAATTTTCCTCGGAGAGAATTTCCGCATCGGGACTATAAGCGCTCGGGTCAAAAACCAAGTTTGAAATAAATTTTCTGCGAGTTACATATTCGCCTAAAAATTTCAAAAACTCTTTACTTGCTTCTCTTTTTCCGCCTCGGGCGAGATGCTCTAGCGGGTGAGCTTCCGGCGTGTATTCAAAATGCCCTCGTATTTCGCCATCTTCAAAAACACGCAGGTGATATTGCTCTTTTTTGTTCAATAATTTTCTCCAGCTCAACACTTCTCCTTTTTCAATTTTAGTAGAAAAATTTCCTCCAAAGCCCCATTCTTTGTGCAAATGCACTCGCAAATCCCCCAAGCTTTTCCCGGATGCCAACCAACCGACATGAAAACCTTGTCTATCGCCCGAGGTAAAAAGTCTATAAATTATTTTCTTAAAAATATTCATAATCATTCAGCAATTTACCACGTCTCTTTTTTGATATGCCAAATCTCGTCGCCGATGCGTTTTTGGACATCGCCTAGGTCTCGCAGGAGTTGTTCTTCTCTTTGTCTTTCTTCGCCCGAGAATTCATTGCTTAATTTCATCTTGTGGATAGTAGCAAGCTCTGCCTGAATATCGCGATGGAGTATTGCAAATCCTCGTTTGATGGACTCTTCGGCTTCGCGAATTTCTCTCTGAAATTCAAGGTATTTTTTGCGTCCGTGATAATAGTGGAAAATAATAAAGAGAGCCAGACCGATGAGCGCAATACCAAGAATGATAATCACGAAAAGATAAATCACTTCATAGCTTAGGCGGTTTGAGCCAAACTGGACCGCAGTTTTTTCAACGATAATTTTCTCCTGTGGTCCGGGTGGACTAAAATTCTCTCCATCTTTTCCTTGCGCCCAAATTAAATATTCGCCGGCAAAAAGAAATCCGTCATGGCGATAAAACCAATTACCGTTTCGATCAGACCCGACTTCATAGCTCAAAGTCTCTCCGGTCAAAAGATTCTGCAAATATAGTATTACACTACCTTCGGAAACATTCGTTTTGCCACCTACATAAAATATTTCCCTATTTGATATGTCGCGAGAAATGGTATCTATAAGCGGAGGGTCTACGGAGAGCGTGTTTTGCGCCAAAATCGAACCGGAGAAAAATAAAGTGGAGAATAATAAAAGCAAAATAATCGCCTTGGCTCCATATCTTTCTCTATATTTTTTAAGTTCGTCCAGCTCTTTTAAGACATCTCCCGGCAAAACTTTTTCTTGATGCGCCTGTGATACGTGACGTCGCCAATGCCAAGTCCTGTATGCTCCGTAAGCCAACAATAAAACCAATATTCCGCCTATTATCGAAACCCAAAGCCATGGAAGCACAACCGCATTGCCGAGTCGAATGCCTTCTTTGTCTATGATTTTAAAGGTGAAGTTGGTCAAGGAGAGACGTTCATTTTCTTCGCGAAAATTTCCTGCCTTGTCATACGCATGGACCACAACATCGTAAGAACCCTTGGCGAGCTCCGGCAAAACGAAAGGACTATTGGCCTCAATAAAAATCGGTTTGTTGCCACTGCCAAAAGATTGAATAGCCTCTCTAGAAAGGGGTTCTATTTTTATTTCATAGTGGTCAATTCCCGAATTTAAATCAGTCGTGCCGAACTCCGCTATAGGATTTAAACTAGTTGTCCTTTTGTTCGGCAAAAGCTCAACCTGAAACTCGGACGGAGGAGTCGTGTCTACTTTTATGGCAAAATGTGTCGTTCCGCCCCAAACTCCGTCGCGAAGAGCTTTGATATGAAAATAATGTATCCCGTCGCTTAGTTCTTGATAAGAGACGGACTGACGAGTGCCTTCGGAAATATTATCTGGGGCAGATATCGGGTCTTCATTCAAAACATAACTGAAACCTTCCACCCCGGAAGTTTCGTTGGCAAAATGAAGAACCGCGCTTTTCTCTTGATACCAAAAAGATTGGTCGGGATGAGTTGAAGATGCTACGATTGGCCCTTGGGGAGGAGGAAGACGAAAAGTAAAAACAGCATTGCCTACTTGAGCCAGGTCGTCGGTCGCCAACCCATCGTCTAGTAGCACTTTTGATTTATCCGTAAACTTGACAATTCCTTCGCCAACCGACTTTACTCTAAACGTGACAGTAGTCAGCACGCCGGAAGAAGTGACAATGCCTCCCGGAATACCGCCTTCTAAGCTCACAGTTCCCAAGGTATTGTTGTATTTGGGAGGCGCGGTCCAAACTCCCACGATAGACTGCCCGGTGGATGGAGAAACCACTTGCAATTTATCCGAAGGAAAGGTCAAGAATACTTGAAGCGCATTGATTGATTTGCCTTTGGTGTCTAAAAGCACCGAGACATTAAAAGTAGAGCCGACAGAAAAAGTTCCCGCAGAAGGACTCAAAGAAAGCGTCGAGGCAAAGCTTGACTCTGGTATCAGGAGACATATGAATAAAACTATGAAAAAAATATAACGCTTCATTTTCTTCGCTTCTTTATATTATACACTAAGGAAAATATTATCCCGAGTAAAATAAACGGGGATAAAATTTTTACGAAAAATTGAGAGCTGTCGGTATATCCTTCTATACTTCTTAGACCCGCGCCATTTGTTGCTTTCAACTCCACTCTCCAAGCGCCCGGGGGGTATTTGACTGGATTTCCAACCTTGATCCAAGAGGAAAATTTAAACCATTTTTTAAAACGCATTTCGGTACTTTTTATACCCGACTCTCGGTCTAGCGCATTAAAAGAAAGTAAGACAACATCCTCAACCGGACTTTTTGCGAGTTTGAGTTCGAGTTCCGGCGGTGTCAAATCGCTCAATTTGATTTCATTTATTTCATCACTGATACTGTCATTAGAGGCAGGTAAAGGAGAGACAGCATTTTTGGAAATTGTTAAAGATATCGGTTCTGTATCCGCGCGGAGAACTGTGCCTTTGCCGTCAGCGAGAAATAAATCGCTCTTATTAAAAATAATCTTCGTCTCGCCTTCGCTGATAGCTTTAAAAATAAGTTTTAGCACAAGGCCACCATTGCCTTTAAACGCCCGAAAGAGTCCACCGGAGAGAACAATGTTGCCGTTCTCCCCGATTCTGGGAGAATTCTGCCAGAGCTCCACGATAGAACCAGAATTGTCTGAAGATACGAATTGAACATTCTTTGGATAATCTACTTCAATCAAAAATGCATTAATGGGCTCATCTACATTGAGCATTACATCAACGGAAAACTCTTGATTAAGCGATACTTCCTTTGTGGATGTTCTAAAATAGACTTTACCTTCGGCTCCAAGCACACTTGTAGTAAAAGAAAAAAATAAGATAGAAACCAAGAGAATTTTTGTAAAATTAAAAATTTTCATATTTTAAAAGTCCCAGTAATAAAACATAACCGAAGCATCTCGCAGGTCGATTATATCATCGACACTCAAATCATAACGCGATATATCTATGCCTTTTTGCTCAAAATAATAAAGCAAAATACTCAAGTCAGATATGTTTACGAAACCGTCGCAGTTTAAGTCTGCAATTTTACAAAAACCCGGGAAAATTCCTTTCTCACTCCCCGCGCCGGAACTACCTCCCCCGCTATCGGAAACTACCGGAGTTTCTTCGTCTTCAAAGTAATATAAAAATCCAAGTCGTCCGATAAAACTCGCGCTAGTGGACTGCCCTAGTGCCAGTTCGCCAGTTGAAGAAATATGCTGAAAGCTGGCAGAGGAAGATTGTCCACCGCTTATGATTACTATTGGATTCTCAATCTGAAAACTAGTGGAAGTAAGATTTTCCGCATGTAAGCCAAATAAAGGCAAGAGCAAAAATAAAAATAAGATGGACCGAGCCACAACCTTATGATATAAGGTTTTGACAAGAAAAACAATCAGCAAGACAACAGAAAAAAATACTCCTTCTCCTTATCTTATTTATTGCGCGGTAGCGCCTGCGCCTTCACCGATATTAATCGGAGCAACTTCTACAATTTTATTTAAAGTTGGGTTATAGAGTATCGCTTTTCTGGCAGTTGTGTAAATCAGCACTTTGTCTCCCACTTGCGCGTTGGCGAAAAATGGCTGGCTCCTAAGAGCTTCTGGGTCAGAGACAGTAGCGACGGTTGGAGTCTCACCTTCTGGTAAAAACACTAAGTTCCCGACTTTAGCAACTAAAGCGGCTGTCTCCTTTTCGGCCACTGCCTGCGGATTAGTCTTCAGCTCGGAGAGTTGCATATAGAAATACACCGCAGCGGCTATTGCGACGATAGTAATAACCGGTAAAAAAACTTTCAAAAAATGATTCTTTTGCATAATTTATCTTTTTTAAAATTAATAATTAATAATAGAATAAGAGAACTTACTCATACCCGCAATTATAAACTAAACTAATTCGTAGCGCAATACTATTTTGTGGAAAGTTATTCGGTAGGATCTGGTTCAGGAGCAGGCTCTGGAGCAGGTTCTTCCACTATCTCGACGTTTTCAATCGGGACCCCGACCTCTTCGAGCGTCGGGGCTGGTTCTTCAATCACTTCCTCCACTTGTGTTTCTTCAATCTCGACGTTTTCAATCGGGACTCCAACCTCCTCCTGCGTCGGGGCTACTTCCACCACCTCTTCAGCCGAAGATGTTTCTTCTGGCGAAATAATTTCTTCCGGAGGCGTTGCCGTAGCCTCTGGCGCAGGAGGAGTAACTTCTTCTACGGGAACTTGTGTTTCTTCCTCTATCGTGAGCCCCGGAATTATTCCTTCAAATACTTTTGCGTCTTTGACTGCGAGCGCGCTCCAAGAGAAGCGGATGTCACGAGGAGCATTTTGGTTTAGAAGTATGGTGAATCCGCCGGTAGACTTGTTGACCACGATTGATTGGATATTTGCTTCAAAAATTTCTTGCGCAGTTTCTTCATCTATATTGTCTTCCTCCTCATAGGTCATAGTTGCGTTCACTACCGGAGTTGCGACGTATGCATTATCAAATACTACTTCCACTTTATTTGCGCCTTCGCGGATTATGGCAAATCCGGCAGTGTCAGCATTGAATATTGGAGGCACAGTGAACTCTACCCCGCCACTAAATATTACATTTTGCGCAAATGTGCTATTAGCATTGAAGAATGTGAGGCCGTCAAAAGTCGTCTCTCCTTCGAATTTTGCTTCACCTGTCACAAGAAGTTTGTCTAAGGATACCAGTCCTTCCTCGTCTTTAAATATTCCGGTTGTAAGCGCAGTTTCAACAGTTGCGACTCTTTCTTCAAGTAAAACGCCATTTTCTTTCAAAACAATCACATCGCCCGAAAGTACATTTAGCATATTTGATAGCGACTCTACTGCCGAAGCAGTAAGGGTGATTGCCTCTTGGCCGTCAGAGAGTAGCGCCACTTCTTCGGAGAGTGTGGAGAGTCCTGCTATTTCAGAAATATTGAATTTTTTGGCCGTCACTTCTCCGGCAAAGACCGCATTGCCGAGCGCGTCAAAAGTTATAACCGGCGCAGGAGTTGCAACCTCTGTAGTAGTGCCATCTTCGTTTGTAATAGTTTCTGTAGTTTCTCCGCCTATAGTAAATACTCCACCCTCATTCAACGACACTTCTATACCTGTACCAGTTGATGAAGAGATTGTATTAGTCTCAACCTTATCGGCAACAACTCTCGGCGTGATGACTTCAAGCCCAGCCATTAATCTGTCAGTTGTAATTTCAGAAAGATTAACTGATGCGCCCAGTTGTTCTTTTTGTTCCATAAGTTGAGCAAGCGCCAACTTGCCTATATCAGGTGAAATAGATGCAGTATCTTCTCCGCTTAAACCGGGCAACAGTTCTAAAACCCCTGCGCCATTGCCGTAGCTAGTCTTTATAAATGCGAGCACTGACCCAACGCCTTCGCCTTCAAACGACTGCATTGCCTGCCCAATAATTTGTCCTGCCTTTGTCGCCCTCATGGCAACACCGGGTAGAGATGAGGATGTTAATAAATCTCCAGGTTGAATTGGTCCATTTTCAGTAGTCACCTTCACAGGTACACGACCAGACAAAGCCACCAAAACAGGTATAGTCCCTGGGTCATCTAGGACTCCCATGATGAGACCCGGTGAAGTTGAAATAATGCCGAAAGCTGTCGGGTCGTATGGTCTATCACTTTTCTTAACACCAGCATTTAGACTTGAATCAAGAGAAACTACATCTCCTGACTCCACACTCCCATCCTTTGTTCCGTATATTTCTGCCAAGTCAGCGCCGATGTTAACTAACTCCTCTACTAAAAAGGTACGTAGTGTCATTGTTTCGGTTGACCCTGTTGCGCTCCATGTTACACCATTTACAATCGAGAGTGTGCCATTCGTTGCAAGATTTACAGGTTGAGCTATGTTACTGTAAGCTCCAGTTGAAGGCACTGCATATATCACACTGCTTTCTACGGGGACACTTGCCCCTGCTGCTGCCGTACCAACTATATAAACTACCATAGAGTAAATTCTTGTAATACCATTCGTAGCATCGGTACCAACGTTACCTTGTATTACTTTCGTACCGCCGAGCTTAACATACTGATTATGTGTTGCAGTAGATGTCCCTGCCACCATCCCCATTCCAAAAGTCACACGTAGAACCTTATTCTCAGTCAAATAATTGGCAGGAATGGTGTATATACTTGTAAAATCCTGATCCGAAGCAGTATCATTTATTTTACTTTCAGCAGGATGCCCTACTGCAAGAAGAGCGCCACTCTCTGCCGAGCAATCCCAAGTATCAGTACTTTCTTCCCATCTTAATATTTGTTCGTCCGCGCAACCTTGTAAGAGTGAAAGTCCGTCGGACTCTGTTTCCAGACCGGTGGCGGAAGTTGTAATACCTACGCCATCTCCTCCGGCAAAGAGAGTCACCGCGTCCGCATCTATCATACCGGTAGCAAGAGTAAGAACCGTATTACTAGTACCCGCTGTAATAATTCCATCTTCTCCAATCTCAAACACCGATGCTCCGGCTGTAGCATCATAAGCAGTCAAATAATTTCCTGTGGTTAAAGCAGATTCGGTCAGCCGTAATTCCAATAGGTCTCCGGTAGTTAGAGTTGTAGAGGAAAGCGCGTTCACTCCGGTAGCAGTAGTTTCGCCAAAAGTAGTAGCTGTATTATTAATAGTGCTAAATGAAGCATCGTTGTCATCATCCGTGATTGCAAGTGAGCCGTCGGAAATAACCGCGTCCCCAGCGGTAACGGTTGAGACAGTGGAACCTTCAGAACCAGCAATAGTAATAGCAGTCGCTCCCGTAATCGCTCCGGCACCAGTAATATCAATAGTCGGAGTATCAATGTAGTCCGTAAATCCTCCACCGGCAGAGATAAATCTTATGCCATCAATGACCGGGTCTCCAGTGTCAGAATTGTCTATCACAAGTAGCGCATCTGCCACCTTGTCGGCATCTGCGTCACCAGAGTTTTCATTGTCCAAGTATAGACCAAAAACTGTGTCATCATTAGTGGTTGCATTGTTATCAATATTTATAATAGCTCCATAGGCGGTGGAAGCGCCTGCGCCTTCGTCATTAGTAAAGTCAAGATTTATTCCTGAAACTGCGTCGGTGACAGTAGTGATATTGATGTCTAAACCTCCGGTTGTGTCGGTAAGAGCAGAGTTCGTAATATCTAGAGAGTCTCCGTCAAAAGTAAATTTTGCAGAATAATCAAAATCAGTTCCACCGGCGTTTACAAATGGAATCTGGTTATCAGTACCAAAAGTTCCGCTAGTCGCATCTCCGGCACAATCCCAGGTATCTGTGTCCTCTTCCCATTTAAGAATTTGAGTGTCCCCGCAACCCTGTAGAAGAGAAAGTCCGTCGGACTCTGTTTCAAGACCGGTGGCGGAAGTTGCAATACCTACACCGTTGCCTCCGGCAAAGAGAGTGATAGCATCCGCATCAATTTTCCCAGTTGAAAGAGTGAGAACTTCATTGGCAGACCCGGCAATAAGAAGACCGTCAAATCTTGCGTTTCCCGCATCTACAAAAAGAGCATAGGGGTTGGTAATAGTAATGTTTGACCCGCTTGGCGCCGCATCTATATATAAGGTGGATGCATTGGTGACTGTTTCCGTGCCTCCGGCTGCGACGCCGTTTAGAGTCGGAGCGATAAATTGATTGTTACGCCAGTCAGCAATCGTAGTTCCGTCTGTTAAAGTTTGCGCTGTGGCGCTGGAGCGTAGTTGGATTTGCTCTGCTGTGATACTCGAAGCGTCAGGAGTATCGATATCAAGGAGAGCGCCCGGCGCCACAACTCCGATACCGATGTTTCCGGTGGAAATCGTTGTATCAGCACCATCAATTCCCGTTCCAAAAATCAAATTACCAATAGAGAGTTGATTACTGTCTGTTGCAGAAGGAGCATCAATATCATAACCAATAACAATATTCTGGTCACCAGAAGTAAGTTGGTCTCCAGCATCGTGCCCGATTAATACATTATTGTTACCATCATTTAAAAGCCTGCCAGCATCTCTACCTAAAGCAGTATTCCCTGTAATATTATTCTCAATAGCTGCCCCGCCACCGCCTGCTTGATAACCAATTACCGTATTACTAGAACCAGTTTCATTCCATGGAAATGCGCTGTACCCTAGGACCGTGTTACTGTTACCTGTAGTATTAGCGGTAGCTGCATTAATACCTACGACTGTGTTAAAAACAGAACCTATCCCATCAGTCAGAGTTAAAGCATTGTTACCTATAGCAATGTTACTATTTCCGTTAGTGTTAGCATTGAGTGCAAGATATCCTATAGCAATATTATTATCTCCAGTAGTAATTGAAGCTAACGCTCCAACTCCCAATGCTGTATGGGCATCTGCACCACTAACACTGGCAGAAGAAAGAGCTTGGTAGCCAATAATAGTATTATTATCTGATAAAGCATCAAATACTGCAAAGTTTCCTCCTGAAATATATGTATTTTCAGTGTTTGCAAGAATATCTGCCCTGCCATTAATACTAAGACCTGTGTCCCAACCCGAACCAACCAATATCGCTGTTGAAGTTATCGCATCGTCTCCAGTAGCAGACTCGGTAAGCGCGCCGATGTTTAGACCTCGGACTACTCCAGTAATAGCTCCACCGGAGTCATTTTGAGTGACGGTGAGAGCATCAACGTCTATCACATTCCAAGTTTCAGCGTTGTTGCCGGCATCGTTGTCGGTGAATACCGGAGTAAGGTCAATGAGGTTGCCGGAAGCGTCGTCGGAAGTAAATGTAATTTGCAGTCCATCTACTCCATCAGTGGCGGAAGTGTCGCCACTTCCGATAGTTAGGATGTCCGCGGTTGGAGAACCATCCCCGTCGATGTTGGCAGTCTGTCCGTCAACAAGATTTACATTAAAGTCGCCAGAAGTCATATCAAAATTTCCAGAAGTAAGAAGAATGTCACCCGCGGTTAGGGTAAGAGCGTCGGTGCCTAGAGCAGAGCCGGCAATAGTGGTTGCCCCAGTAGTGTTTACTACATCAAAGCCAACCGTATCTAAAATATTGTCCCACCCAGTACCGATTCTAATCGCAGTCTCGGTGCCTTCGGCATCGGCTCCGGTTAAGTTTTCAATATCTAGTCCAACCACAACATCAGTAGAAGCGCTGTGGTTAGCGGAGTCAACATCAACAACCAAAGCTCTTTGGTCAACATCAACGCCAGTAGTAGCATTGAAAGTGATTTCCAGTCCTTCTTCGGCCGCGGTGCCGGTGGCTGTTTTGGAGATGGAAGCATCGGCGGTACCACTCAAAGTTACATTAAAGTCGCCAGAAAGCAAGTCGAAATTCCCACCTGTATTAATTGCAAGGTCTCCTGAAACTAGATTAATATCTCCATCAGTTAAAGTTATATCTCCACCATCAATAGTGATTGCTGCAGTCCCTTCAGCAGTGCCATCGATAAATATATCTCCATCTCTACTAACCACGAACTTGTCATTTCCAGAATTATCTTCAAAAAGCAGAAAGTCGGCGTCGGTATCCGCACTATCAACGTAGCTACCTTGGATTAAGTATTGCTGTTGGGTAAGAGTCGAGTCCGTATTTCTAATGTAAAGTATCCCTTCTGCTCCTACAGTATCACCACTAGAATCTGCAATATAAACAGCAGCACCAGTGGTAGAGGAGGTCGCAATATCTAGAGCGTGACCGGAGGTAAGAGAGTTAGCAGTAATAACTTGAGCATGTTCGGTGTCAGCAGAAGATGTGATGGTGAAAGAGTTGTGGGTACCGGCAGAAGTCACTGTGAGTCCGCCGGTTATAGCGACGTCGGAGGCAGAATTGTTGTCTGTCACAATTGTAACCGCAGTTGTAGCGCTGGAACCAACTAGAACAGAAGTCGCATTCACAAATCCAAGCTCGAGCGCTCCCGCTCCATTGGTGTCGAGTCCTTGAGCGGCAGCCACGGTGATATTGCCACTCGCATCCACATCAAAACCGGTGAAGTTAATCACCGCTCCGGTGCCAAGAATGGTATTGTCTCCCACGTT
>MFTO01000014.1 GCA_001786835.1 Candidatus Nomurabacteria bacterium RIFCSPHIGHO2_01_FULL_40_20
AAAATATCCGGAATTTGAAAAAATATTGAGAAAACTTTTATCAGCTTAAAAATTTTTTGCAAAAAAAACTGACCGGCAACAACTAGTACCAGTCAGCGATATAGTGAAGTTCTTTCATCCTTCCTAAAGTCATTTCCTGGACACATTTCTCGTCCGGAAAATAATATCCCGGGCAGGTTTTAGGAGAACCTGTAGGAGTATAGCCGGCTTCTGTCATAGAATGTCTGATTCCCTCATGCAGTTTTATGTTCTCCAAAGGGATATCAAATTTATACATCAGCCAAATCACCAAATCCATCAGAGCAATAAGCGTTTCTTGACTCGGCGCTTCAAGATTGTAATTCCCAATCAACACTATTCCTATGGCTCCGAAATCGGGATCAATTTTCATTAATTCCACAATCTCGTCTAGTTTCCTCCAATATTCCTCTCCAACTTTCTCGGGCAACTCTATAATCAATCGTTTGCTAGCCCGACATTCTTTGAGCTTACCCGCATGTGTCCCCATATGGGTCAGAGGCCGAAGCTCTGTAATGGCTTCGTCTTCGCCTATGGCAAAGTGGTAAGCGCAATCGTTGAATTTGTATCTTTTCGCCACAATCTGCCCATCACGAATAAACCAAGATTGTTCACATACATCGCCTTTGCGAAAAAACTCAGTGTGGTGTATCACGATACTGCCTCCGCGATAAACAAAGTCAAGACCATCTTCGCAAATTCCAAAAGCGTCAAGATAAGAAATATCCCCCACTATCCTTTTACGCTCTTTTTCTAAAACGATATATCTTATAGATTCACCCAAAAGTTTTTGATATTGGGCAAGTAGACGGACATTGTCGTCCCAGTCTTCACGCGAATTGATTGAGGACGATACGGGCTCTGGATTTATGTACTCAAAAGCGCACAAGCTCTCAAAATCATCCCCTCCTTTTCTCGGCGCAAAAACCAGCACCAAGAAAAATGCGATTCTTATTAAATTTTCCATGGTGCATGATTATTTTGATTCCTCTAAATTCTACCATGACTTCCCTTTTTGTCCCAAAAAAGGTAGATTTATATCTACTATGGATAAAGTTCAAATTGTGATTTTGGCCGCCGGTAAAAACAAAAGAATGATGTCGGACGACCCGAAGGCGCTTGCAAAACTGGGAGGCAAATATTTTTTGACGCATATACTGGAGACAATAGAAAGTTTAAACTTACTTATCAAGCCGGTCGTAGTAGTAGGTCATAAAAAAGAGAGAATTTTTGAAGAGTTGGGCGAAGCGTATAATTATGTCCACCAAGAAGAACAGCTCGGCACGGGGCATGCAGTAATGGTTACAAAAGAAAAACTAATAGAACAAGCAGAAAATACTCTAGTGCTTTATGCAGACCATCCTCTTGTAAGCAAAGAGACAATACAAAAATTAATTGAGAGACATTTGAATACTGATGCTACTCTCACAATGGCCACAGTAAAATTATCTGATTTTTTAGATTGGAGAGAAACATTTTATAAAAATTTCTCTAGGATAATACGTGACAAAAGTGGCAAAATTTTAAAATCAATAGAGGTTAAAGATGCAAATAGTGAAGAAAAAGAAATAAAAGAAATTAACCCTTGTTATTTTATATTTAAAACGAAATGGCTTTTTGATAAACTAGACAACTTAAAAAATGAAAATACTCAAAAAGAATACTATCTGACTGATTTGGTAAAAATCGCGGTAGAAGAAAAAGAAAAAATTGAATCAATAGATATTGATGACCCTAGAGAGGCCTTGGGCGCAAACTCAAAAGAAGAACTTGAGATGTTGGAGGGTCTTACTATATAATAATCCGATATGCAAAACCTATTTGAAAACGCTATGGCGCAGTTGGATAAGGTCGCCAAGTTGAAAAATTTTGAAAAAGAATTTATTGAAGCGTTACGCCACCCTGACCGAGACATTCGCATTTCCATCCCAGTCACGCTCGACGACGGCTCACTGAAAATTTTCGAGGGTTATAGAATAGAGTGGAATAACGCCTTGGGACCCTATAAAGGTGGAATCCGCTATCACCCACTCACAGATATCAATGAAATAAAAGCCCTAGCTTTTTTAATGATGATAAAGTGCGCGGTGACGGGCATCCCTATGGGCGGAGGCAAAGGCGGAATTACGGTTAAACCGAAAAATTTATCCAAAGGCGAACTGGAACGCCTTTCTCGTGGCTGGGTGCAAAAATTGGTGGATAATCTGGGACCATATAAAGACGTGCCAGCGCCAGATGTAAACACCACGCCAGAAATAATGTCTTGGATGGTGGACGAATATGAAAAATTGACAGGAGAAAAAAGTGGGGCATGCTTCACAGGTAAACCTCTCGACCGTGGTGGCTCCGAAGGTCGAGGACCTGCGACAGGTCTGGGTGGATATTATGTATTTCATGCGCTCCGTCCCCACCTTGCGGAAGACGGACTTCCGCAGAATTGTAAAGTGATCGTGCAAGGTTTTGGAAACGTCGGCTCGAATGTAGCGGAAATTTTCTCCGCTCATGGGCATATAGTTATGGCTGTTTCTGATTCCAAGGGAGGCATTTACAACGAAAATGGTTTGGATATAAAAAAATTAATAGAGTACAAGAAAGCGACTGGCTCGCTTTCGGGATTTGAAGGTGCAAAAGATATTACGAACGTTGAGCTCTTAGAAACCCCCTGCGACCTCTTAATTCCCGCCGCTTTCGAAAACGTTATAACAGAGCAAAATGCCCCTAAATTACGCGCTAAGGCGATTATGGAGCTTGCCAATGGGCCTATAACGCCCGAGGCCGATGAAATACTATTTAAAGCTGGTATTCCAGTGATTCCGGACATTTTGGCGAACTCGGGCGGAGTCACGGTCTCATATTTTGAATGGGATCAAAACTTGAAGGGTGAACACTGGAGCGAGGAAGAGGTAAATAAAAAATTGAAAGTTATACTTGATGATTCTTCAAAAAAAGTTTATGAAAAGGCAAGAGAGTTAAATACAAATCTCCGCAACGGCGCCTTCATCCTCGCGCTTGAAAGAATTAAAGAGAAAACGTAAATAATATTAGCAACTCAGAAAGTCAGAACTACTTACAAATCTGCGATAGCAGAATTATAAGTAAATTATCATTTTTTAAAATCATAATTATCGTAATCCTTGGTTAATTTGGCTAATTTAAAAGTTTTGAAACTGCCACCAATTTTTATCTTTTTCAAATAATCTAAAAATTCTTTCGGTAACGGCGAGGGACCCACCCATACGCTTTTTTGAATCATCTTGTAGTTAAATTTTTTCAAATGCCAACGAAGCCATTCCCTTTCCGCCTTTTGAACTTCTGGAACATCATACATCACCATCAAATTTTTAGGCGCATCCGGTTTGAATTTAAAATCAAATTGTTTCAATGAGTCGTATTTTCTTTTTACATATTCCCTGCCTTTACGTGTAATTATAAAACTCTCTTCATGCTTCTCTATGAAGCCCTTTTTGCCTAGATAAGCTAGAGAGCCACTAACTGTGTTTCTTTTATAGCTCTTAAACTTTGGAATTCCAAATAAATTAACTTTTACACCTTTATAATTGAGGCTTGATTCTCCTAATTCCTTCAAAATTTCATAAATTAGACTCATATACCTGATTTTATCACAAATACTTATATTTACGCTATAGCATATTTATAAGTATTAGTGAATTTAGGGATAATTGAAAATTATTAACACCGTTGGAAAAAATATCTAAAAAATGTAATATAGAATCGTTGCGCGGTTAGCTCAGTGGTAGAGCGACTCTTTGACGTAGAGTAGGCCGGGGGTTCAATCCCCTCACCGCGCACATGAAAATTTTAGCCATTGAGACAAGCGCTGATGAAACGGGGGTCAGTATATTGGAAATAAAAAAAAGCTCAAAAGGGCCTATCTTTGAAGTGCTTGCAAACACTATAGCCTCTCAAATAAAACTCCACACGCAATATGGTGGCATATACCCTATGATGGCAAAGCGAGAACATGCAAAAAATCTACCTATTTTATTTAAAAAAGTAATAAAGAAATCAAAAATTAAAAAGGTTGACTTAGTTGCCGTCACCTCCGGACCCGGACTCGAGCCGGCGCTTTGGACTGGCATTGTTTTTGCAAAAGAAAAAGCTCTTGAATGGAAAGTGCCACTGATGCCAGTCAACCATATGGAGGGTCATATACTTTCAGTATTCGGAAAAAACAAGGGGTCGTTCAAAATTCCAAAAATAAATTATCCTTGTCTTTCGCTCTTGGTTTCCGGCGGACATACCGAGCTAGTTTTGGTGAAGAAATTTGGCAACAAGAGAAACCAGTATAAAATTATCGGCGAAACCCTCGACGACGCAGTCGGCGAAGCCTTTGATAAAGTCGCTCGCATGCTCTCGCTTCCCTATCCCGGTGGACCAGAGATCTCAAAACTAGCCGAAGAAACTCGTAAAAATAAAAACTTGGTAGTCGGAGTACTAAGTCTGCCGAGACCTATGCTCAAAAGCAAGGATTTTAATTTTTCATACTCTGGACTCAAGACTGCTGTGCTTTATCTCATTCGCAAACTAGGAAAACTCGACGAAGCTACAAAAATGCAAATCGCGCTTGAATTTGAAAACGCGGCCATTGAACCATTGGTATATAAAACAAAAAAGGCGATAGAAAAATATAAAGCAAAGACACTGATTGTCGCCGGAGGGGTCTCTGCCAACAAGCATCTGCGGAGAGTAATAAAAAAAGAAATAAAAATCAAAACCCTTTTCCCGGACAAAAATCTCTCCACTGACAACTCCATAATGATCGGCATGACCGCATATATGAAATATCTCAAAAATAACAAGCGCGTCCCCCGCCCCGCTTCCATCAAGGCGGAAGGAAATTTGAGGTTATAGAAAAGAGCATTATTTTATGATATTATTTTGGTATGGATGAGAAATTACTGAAGCCCTACAACGCAAAAGATACCGAAGACAGAATATACCAGCTTTGGGAAGAGAGCGGTTTTTTTAATCCGGATGTTTGCGTATCTAAGGGAATTATTAAAAAAGATGCAGAAGCTTTTTCTATTGTGCTTCCCCCGCCAAACGCTACCGGAGTGCTCCACTTAGGCCATGCGCTAGAAGACTCTATGCAAGACACGATGATTCGCTTCAATCGCATGCGCGGAAAGAAAACTCTATGGGTGCCTGGCACCGACCATGCGGCAATCGCCACCGATTCCAAGGTGACAAAAATGTTGGAAAAAGAAGGTTTAAAGAAAAAAGATATTGGGCGAGAAAAGTTTCTGGAGCGGGTGGATAAATTCGTAGCGGATAGCCGAAAAACAATACAAGGTCAACTGCGCAAAATGGGTGCATCACTTGATTGGTCTCGCGAAGCATTCACTCTAGACAAAAAAAGAAACACCGCGGTAAACACTGCCTTTAAAAAAATGTACGAAGACGGCCTGATTTATCGCGGACATCGAATAGTGAACTGGGACCCGAAGGGTCAGACAGTTATTTCGGACGATGAAACAATCTATCAAGAACAAAAAGGGAAATTTTATACTTTCAAATACGGACCATTTGAGATAGGTACCGCTCGCCCTGAAACAAAATTTGGCGACAAATATGTGGTAATGCATCCAGACGACAAACGCTACGCAAAATACAAACATGGAGACAAAATGACCGTAGAATGGATAAACGGACCAATAGAAGCGACCGTAATAAAAGACGAAATAATAGATATGGAATTTGGCACCGGTGTCATGACTATAACTCCATGGCATTCTCATGAAGATTTTGCGCTTGCGGAAAAATATAAATTGGACAAGGAACAAATTATAGACAGATATGGAAAGTTGCTTCCAGTCGCAGAAGAATTTTCTGGAATGAAAATATCCGACGCGCGCGAAAAAATAGTGGAAAAACTAAAAGAGAAGGGGCTACTCGTATCTATCGATGAAAATTATGTAAACAGAGTAGCCACCGCCGAACGCACCGGCGGAATCATTGAACCACAAATAATGGAACAATGGTTTGTGGACGTAAACAAGAGCATCCCCTCTCGTGAAAATAAATCCTTGAAAGAACTCATGCTCGAACCCGTGCGCGATGGAAAAATAAAAATCCTGCCGGAGCATTTTGAAAAAATTTATTACAATTGGATAGAAAACCTGCGCGATTGGTGCATCTCTAGACAAATTTGGTACGGTCATCGAATACCTGTTTGGTACCACGAACCAAAATGTATCACAAAAGAAGGAGCAGATATGACCAAATGCGAAAATGTAGTTGTATCGGATGTTGAGCCTGCTTGTGAGCATTGTAATTCAAAATTTGTGCAAGATGAAGACACCCTAGACACCTGGTTTTCTTCAGGACTCTGGAGCTTCTCCACGCTCGACTGGCCCTTCGACTCTGCTCAGGACCTTCGGCCCAACGAAACAAAAGATTTGAAAACTTTTCATCCGACGAGCGTGATAAACCCGGGTTATGAAATACTTTTCTTCTGGGTGGCGCGGATGATTTTAATGAGCCAATACTTGCTCGGCGAGATTCCGTTTAAAACTGTGTACTTGCACGGCATGCTTCGCGACGCTAAGGGGCAAAAATTCAGCAAGTCGCTCGGTAACGGCGCAGACCCGATAGAGATAATAAATGAGTATGGCGCAGATGCACTGCGTATGTCTTTGATTGTCGGCATTGGTCCGGGGATGGATAGTAAGTTTGATATTCAAAAAGTAAAAGCGTATTCAAAGTTCGCAAACAAACTTTGGAACGCGACACGGTTTGTGCTCGAGCAAACCAAAGACTTCAATACACAGGGTAGCCCTGTGTATGACGAAGAAGATAAAAAATCAGATGAAGAACTGGAAGCTTTGATTGAAGAAATCACAAAAGAAATGGATGAATACAAATTCTATATCGTCTCTGAGAAACTTTACCACTATTTCTGGCACACTTTTGCTGATATAATCATTGAGCGCTCCAAGAAGAAAATTTTGGAAAATAAAAATGCTGATTCTGCTAAAGCTCTACTTTTAAACCACCTCACTACCCTCTTAAAAGCGCTTCACCCCTTTATGCCCTTCATCACCGAAGAAATTTGGCAAATTATGCTTAAATCCCGACGCTCTAATTCGAAATCAGAGGTCGGGACCCCGACTGAAACGTCGGGGATGCTTATGGTAGAAACCTGGCCCTTCGATTTCGCTCAGGATAAACCCCAAAAATAAATGTTTAATGACCCGAAAACTTTAGTTATAGCATTCTTCGGAGGAGTTATCCCCGCCCTCATTTGGCTCTTCTTTTGGCTACGCGAGGACAAGAAGAAAGCCGAACCCAGAGGGCTCCTTACTCTTATATTCATCATGGGAATGCTCTCGGTTATCGTGGTCTTACCCATTCAAAAATTCATCCAAACTCACGTGGGCTCAAACGAATGGGAGCTTTTCCTCTTTGCTACAGCGGAAGAAATAATAAAATTTTTGGCCGTAATCTTCCTAGTGCATAAAACTGTTCATTTTGACGAACCACTGGACTGGCCGATATACCTCATCACTGGTGCGCTCGGCTTTGCGGCGCTGGAAAATATGCTTTTCTTAATTCAACCGATTTCTCTCGGCAATTCTATAGTCGGACTCCTTACCGGCCAGTTGCGATTCCTCGGCTCTACGCTCCTCCATGCGGTCGCCAGCGGAACGGTAGGTATCTCAATGGGACTTGCCTTTTATGCCAGTAGAACTGTAAAAAAATGGCATCTCCTGGTAGGGCTTTTAGTTGCCACCGCCTTGCATACTATCTTTAATTTCTTTATAATGAGAAATAATGGAAGTGACTTTTTGAAAGTATTCGCTTTCCTTTGGGTCATCACCATTATTATTATTCTACTTTTTGAGAAATTAAGAAGAATGAGCTAGAATCATTTGTCCCGTTATAAATTCAGCAAACGGGATTTGGGGGATAAAAAATTATTAATTAAAATTTATAATGGGATGCAAAATAAAAAAAGAAGTTTTTTTGAAAGATTAACCGGAAGTATCCGAATGGAAGAAGATGAAAGTGAGGATACAAAAGGAAGCGCAATTGAAAATAAAAAAAATGGCAATTGGATGGAAGAAGAAAACGACGAAGCAGAGCTCGCGGTAGATGTGTATCAGACTGCGACAGACATCATGATTCAGACGATGGTCGCTGGTGTAAAACCGGAAAACCTGGACCTCAACATTGCGCGCGACATGATAACGATTGCCGGCAGGCGTGAAGAAAATAGAAATATAGACGAAGAGAATTACTTTATCAAAGAACTCTACTGGGGGAAATTTTCCCGCACTATTTCGCTACCCCATGAAGTAGAACCGGAGGAAGCTGAAGCCACCGAGCGTCACGGTCTCCTAACTATTCGCCTGCAAAAAGTAGATAAAGAAAAGAAAGCAAATATAAAAGTTAAATCACTGTAGAAAAACTTTTGGTGCCGAGGGGCAGAATCGAACTGCCGACCTATCGCTCTTCAGGCGAACGCTCTAACCAACTGAGCTACCTCGGCGTTTTTACTGTGAAAAAGTATTTTTAAAATTATTAATCGTGGTGCCTGTATCTTTAAAGAATGTAGTCACACTCTCCACATACGGCTGAATAAAATAAAAAGCTCCAATACCCAAGCCGATAATTATGAGCCAATAGATACTGCGCAAAAAAGAAGCTGTCTTCTGCGCATGACGGATTTTGTGAAGCATATTATTATTCTCTTTCGCGAGAGCATGTGTTTCTTCAAGTAACTTTTTGGACTGCGGATCCATGGCGATATATTATCATAAAACATCTAAAAAACCAATTGGGAATTAAAAGTTTTTATGCTAGATTATAAACACATTGCCCTCATAGTTCAATGGATAGAACAGTTCCGTCCTAAGGAATAGATCTCCGTTCGATTCGGAGTGAGGGCACCAAAATAAATTTAGATACCTAACAACTTTGTTATTACCGGTTTATTGAAACCAACTACGAGCTCATCCCCAATTTGAATTACCGGCACGCCCATTTGGCCTGACTTATCCATCATTATTTTTCGCTGTTCCACGTCCGTTCCCACATCATGCTCGGTATAAGCAATATTTTTCTCCTTAAAAAACTCTTTCGCCATGTGGCAGAAATGACATGTCTGGGTTGAATAAATCGTTACATCTTTCATAAAAATTAAAATAAATAATTACTAATACATCTATTATAGCATCAAGAGAGGAGCAACGCAAAAGCTAGCTTTTATGTTGTCCGAACGAAAATGCTATATGGTAATCCATATATCACACTCTCCAAATGATACAAAATGTGCGGCCGGCGAGAATCGGACTCGCGCCCGATGCTTGGGAAGCACCAGTTCTACCACTAAACTACGACCGCAATTTTATTCTTTCCTAAATAAATTTTTTAAAAAAACCCAAAACCCCTTTTTGTTATTTTGGCTCTCGTCTTTACCGCCCTCTTCTTCTACCACTACTATTACTCCTTCTCCCTCCTTCGCCAAACCATAATCCTCCCTAAAAATCTTCTCTTTCCCCTCATCTGTCCTTAAATTTTCAATATCATTTTGTAATTTCTCCTTTCTTGTTTCAAGCTCTAGAACTTCCGCCTCTACGACTCTTTTATTGTGCGCTGTTTCCCGCATTTTACCCAAAAAGTTTATGATGCCAAAAGCAAAAAGAAAAACCAGAACACTCAAAATTATCAAAATCGGCCATGATTCCAAAATACGCCAAAATCTATCTTTTTGTTGAAAATTCCTCATAATATGCTACCATTATAATATGCTTTTCAATAAAAAACATCAAAAGAAGATAAAGGTCATTTGGTCAGTCCTGTGTGTTCTCATAATCATCAGTATGATTCTTTTGTATTCGCCCATCTTTAGTTTAAAGTAGAAAGTTCATAAAGTTTATAAAGTAAACTAAACCAAAATGAATTCTCTTTTAACTTTATACTTTATAACTTTCAACTAGTCGCTAGACCGCATCATCTTTAAAAACACCTCTTGCGGGATGTTTACTCGTCCGCGCTCTTTCATTTTCTTCTTGCCTTTTTTCTGTTTTTCCAAAAGCTTTTTCTTGCGGGTCACATCTCCGCCATATAGATACCCCGTGACGTCTTTACGAAATGCTTGGATAGTGCGCGAAGAAATGATTCTGCCGAGCGCGCGTCCTTGGATTTTAGTCACAAACATTTGCCTAGGCAATATGCCGTGTAGCTTCTCTACTGTCTTCTCCGCTTCTTCTTCCACTTTTTTCCTTGAAACCACTCTAGAAAACGCCACTATCGGCTCGTCTGCTACTAAAATATCGAGTCTTGTCACATCTGCCTTGCGCAAATCCCCTATTTCGTAAGAAATGGAGCCATAACCCGAAGAAACACTTTTTAATTCATCAAAAAAATTACGCATAAGTTCGCGAAGTGGCATTTGAAGAGAAAGGGTGGTTCTATTATCACCGAAATTCTCTGTCTCTCCTATTTCCGCCTCATGGTCAAAAAGAATTTGCATAATAGCGCCCAGATATTTCGAAGGAGTGATTATTTTTGCCTTTACCCACGGCTCAAAAACTTCCAAGATATTGCCGTCGTCTGGAAAAAAATATGGGGAATAAATTTTTTCTTTTTTATTGTTCTTCAATGTAACTTCATAAGTAATAGACGGCGTAGTAATAACAAGATTCAAATTAAATTCTCTCTTTAATCTCTCGGTGATGATTTCCAAGTGAAGCATCCCTAGAAATCCTGTTCGAAAACCGCGACCCAAGGACCCTGAAGATTCTTCTTCATAGGAAA
>MFTO01000015.1 GCA_001786835.1 Candidatus Nomurabacteria bacterium RIFCSPHIGHO2_01_FULL_40_20
AGCTTTTGAAATTATAGCAACCGCTGTGCTTATTTCTCCACGCAGAGTCACTCCTCCGAGGGCGACATAAGCGCGTCTGATTTTTTTTATTCCGGAAGTCTTCTCGGCTTGGGAGAGGGCGTTTTTTAAAGATTTAACTGCTTCTTTTTGGTCTGTGATATAGCCGTGACGCAAGCCCTCGGTCTCGCTCTCGCCAATACCAATAACTTTAGGATTTTTTTCTCCCTTACTAAACTCTCCCACGACGACTCTCGTCATGTGGGTGCCCACGTCTATGCCCACCAAAATATTTCTTATCATTCTTTTGTTCTGCTCTCTCCATTCTACTACTATGTGACATTCCTTTCAAATGAAGCATGCCGTGGATAACTAAGAATCCTAGCAAGTCGCGGAAGTTTTTGTTAAATTTTTTTGTCTCTTTTTTGATAACGGAGGGGGCTAGGATGAGTTCACCGGAATTTTTACTGAGTGAAAACGACAAGACGTTGGTCGGGCAGTCTTTATGACGCCACTTTTTGTTCAATTCCCTTGAAGTTTTTTCATTTACGTAGGCGATAGAGAGGGAATATTTTGGACCCAAGATGTCATTTTTGATACGCAAAATCGGCAAGACTGGAATCCTACTTTTGGTTTTATTTATTACAGATAAAGTTTCTTTCACCTTTTTATCTTATTTTACCCAATTTTCGGAGACGTTCGTTTTCTTTTCTTTTCTTAAGTCGTTTTAAAGTTCCTTGTTTTACTTTAAGTTTTGATTCCTTCCTCTCGCTATAACGGGAGCCCTTCACTTTTTGGATGATATTTGACTCCTGCATTTTACGGGAAAAACGGCGTAAAAGGCTGGCGTTGTTCTCGCTTGGATTTTTCTTCACTTCTATTATTGTTTTTGCCATTCGTTATAGATTATCACAAATAAAATTTATCGCAAGCGGGCGTAATGGAATTTACCCATACACTATATATAGTGTATGGGTTTACTTTTTGAAAAATAAAAGATAAGATAGGGAAATGAAACAAACCAAAGACTATATAACAGAAGAAAAAAGAAAAGCGCTGGAAGAGGAATTAAAAGACTTGAAAGGTCCGAAAAGGAAAGAAATTTTGGAAGCTTTGGCCTATGCCAAATCCCTAGGAGACCTTGCCGAGAATGCCGAGTACCACCAAGCGCGTGAAGACCAAGGCAAGTTAGAAGCCAGAATCGCCAAAATAGAGCAGATACTTCGCTCTTCGGAAGTAGTTTCGGGTGGCGGGGGTGAGATGATTGAAGTGGGTTCCAAGGTGGTGGTGCAAAAAGAAAATCATGGAAAGAATCAGGATGAAAAGAAAACTTATATTATAGTCGGCTCGGAAGAAGCTGATATGGCGCAGGGGAAAATTTCCAACCGTTCCCCGTTTGGTGAAGCGCTTTTCGGAAAAAAGAAAGGAGCTAATATTTCCTTTGATACTCCGAAGGGTAAAGTGCATTATAAAATCGTTAGTGTGTCCTAATTAGAATCCAAAGTATGTCTTTGATTGACGAAATAAAAGATGCAAGATTAAAAAAACTTGAACTTCTCAAAAAGAAAGGTATAAACCCATACCCAGCCGAAGCAAAAAGAGAAATGTCTTTGGGAGAAGCTTCCGAGAATTTTGAAACTCTAGAAAAAGGGGGAGAGGCAAAATGGCTTGCGGGACGAGTGATGTCTATCCGCGGGCAGGGGGCTATAGTTTTTATCACCCTTGATGATGGCACCGGAGTGTTCCAAGGGCTTCTTAAAAAAGATTCTTTGGGAGAAGAAAAATTTGATTTTTTTGGCGAGGTGGCAGACATTGGGGACTTTGTGGAGATACAGGGAACTTTTTTCACGACCAAAAGAGGGGAGAAGACACTGGAGGTAAAAAATTGGAACATGCTTACCAAAACTTTGCTTCCGCTTCCGGAGAAATGGCATGGACTTACAGATGTGGAAGAGCGCTTCCGCAAAAGGTATTTGGATATTTTGATGGACAAAGAAGTACGGGAACTACTCGAGAAGAAGACAAAATTTTGGGAAGTGACTAGGAATTTTATGGTGAGTCATGGATTCTTGGAAGTAGAGACGCCGACACTCGAAGTGACAACTGGTGGAGCCGAGGCTACGCCCTTCAAAACTTACAATGAAGATTTTAAACTTCCGCTTTATTTGAGGATTTCTATCGGCGAGCTTTGGCAGAAGAGACTGATGTCGGCTGGATTTCCGAAAACTTTTGAAATCGGACGCGCTTATAGGAATGAAGGTAGTGATGCGAATCACTTACAGGAGTTTACCAATATGGAATTTTATTGGGCGTATGCGAACTATAAAGACGGTATGAAGCTTGCCGAAGAGCTTTATAAAAAAATTGCGCTAGAAGTTTTCGGTAAAACTTCGTTTGAAACTCGCGGGCACAAGTTTGACCTCGGGGGCAAGTGGGAAGAGATAGATTATCGCGAGACTGTCAAAAAAGAAACCGGTATAGATATTTTAAACACCACTTATGATGAAGTGAAAAATAAATTGGAAACACTTGGCGTGGAGTATGATGGCGAGACCATGGAGCGCTTGGTGGATACGCTTTGGAAATATTGCAGGAAGAATATTTCCGGACCGGTATTTTTGACGGGACATCCGAAACTCGTCTCTCCGCTTTCTAAATCCATGCCGGAGAATCCCGAGCTCACCGAGAGATTTCAAATAATTATCGCGGGCTCGGAAGTCGGGAATGGCTTTTCGGAATTAAACGACCCCCTAGACCAGTTGGAGCGATTTAATGCGCAACAAGAATTGATTGACCGCGGAGACAAAGAAGCTATGATGCCGGACTATGAATTTGTGGAAATGCTGGAACATGGCATGCCACCGACTTGCGGTTTCGGTTTCGGTGAAATGCTTTTTGCTTTCCTTGCTGACAAACCTATCCGAGAAACTCAATTTTTCCCACTTATGCGACCAAGATAAAGAGTTGCGGAAGTCCGTCTTCCGCACTAAAAGGGAAGGAATAAAAAAAGACAGACCACAAATGGATCTGCCCTTCAGGCCGGGAATGCTCTTCCCCCCACTAAATCTATTTCACCAATCGGGACGCGAATATAATTCCCGGTTCTGTTTGCCCCCCTTTGAATTAGGAGGCTTTCACGTGTGTCGGGCGCGATAGGCCTTCGTCACGTGGACTTTTTCTTCGAATCGAAAAAGTCACTTTCATAATAACACATTTACGATATTTAGCAAGTTTTTTACATAGTAGGGTTATCCACAGGAGGGCTCTTTTGCTATAAAAAGGGCAGTGGTATACAATGTATACCAAGTGGGAAAAAGTGGGAAATAAAAATTTATGCTCATCGGCGAATACATACATACTATAGATCAGAAAAACAGAGTGTCCGTTCCGGTAAAATTCAGGAAGGAACTCGGTCGGAAAGTTATTATCACTCCTGGGCTTGATAACTGTCTGTTCGTTTTCAACATGAAGGGTTGGGAAAAAGTTGCCAAGAGATTAATGTCTTCCGAAAACGATTTATCTTTCCTCCGCGCTGACCAACGAAGTTTCAATCGAAACATGTTCGGGCAAGCTATGGATGTGGAGATAGATTCAATCGGGCGGATACTTTTACCGGACGTTTTGAAAGACAAAATCAAGCCGAAAAATTCTGTTGCGATTATCGGAGTAGAAGACCGGCTAGAAATTTGGAACGATGAAGTTTGGAAAAGCTATAAGGAAAAAGCCAGAAACGAAGCGGAAGCATTAGCAGAAAAATTGGCGGGCAGAAAAGATGAGTAAAGAAGTAAAAGATACGGTTTCGGTTCACAAGAGTGTTCTTTTAAATGAAGTTATACAAGGTTTGCATTTGAGCGATAAGTCGGTGGTGGTTGACGGCACTTTTGGGGGTGGTGGACATTCGAGCGAGATTTGCAAAAGATACCCGAAGGCTAAAATCATCGCGATTGACCAAGACAAGCATGCTTGGGTTAGCGCTAAGAGCAAGTTTAAGGGAATCAAATGCGACATTTCTTTTTTCAATATAAATTTCCGCGATTTGGAAAATGTTTTGGTAAAAGAAAAGTTAGCGACGGTTGACGCAGTTTTGTTTGACCTCGGACTCTCGTCAGACCAGCTAGAGAATTCCGGCAGAGGATTTTCTTTTCTAAAGGATGAGCCACTCCTGATGACAATGAAAGAAAATCCTTCGCCAGAAGATTTGACTGCCCGGGACATAGTGAACACTTGGAGCGAAGAGAATATCGCGGATATCATCTACGGCTATGGTGAAGAAAGGTTTTCAAGGAGAATTTCAAAAGCAATTGTAGAGAGCCGGAAGAAAAATAAGTTTGAAACGACTTTTGATTTGGTGGGAGTGGTGGAGGCAAGTGTGCCCAAAGTAGCGAAGCGGGGCCGGATACACCCGGCGACAAAAACTTTTCAAGCATTGCGGATAGCAGTGAACGACGAGTTAAATACGCTAGATATCGGTTTGAAAAAAGGGTTTGAAATTTTGAGGGTAGGCGGACGAATGGCAGTCGTATCGTTTCATAGTTTGGAAGACAGGATAGTCAAGAGATTTTACAAAGCCAAAGAAGAGGCAGGGGAAGCGAATTTGATAAATAAAAAACCGATTGCAGCAAGCGAGGGAGAGTTAAAAGAAAATCCCAGAGCTCGAAGCGCCAAGCTCCGAATAATAGAGAAAATATAAAATCAATAGAAAATAATGAGACAAGCAAGTTTAAAACTAAAAAATTACGCATCCAATGTATTTGCTGTGGATAGCAATAATTTACAGAAGAAAATTTTACACACGATACTCCTGTCTTTCGGAGCGCTTGCGGTATGTTATGTCTTAATTATTACAAGTACTATTTTTAATATTATTGAACGCAAAGCTCTCGAGACGAAAACGCGCATGGTTTTGAACGAAGTAAGTGAACTTGAAGTGCTGTATCTCTCGATAGGTAAAGATGTAGATATCTCTATGTCTCGCGCCATGGGTTTTGTAGAAACGAAAACGAATTTTGCGACTCGCAAGTCTATTGGCAGTCTAACGCTTGCGCAAAATGAAATCTAACGCATCTTCCATTTTTTCTTTTAGGACGAAAGTTTTATCTATATTGATTTTAATTTTTGCCTCTATTTTGATCGGCAAGCTCTTTTTGGTGCAAATAATACACCGAGAAGCTTTTGCCGACGAAGCCAATAAACAATACTTTACTCCCTCGGCGGGTGTTTTTGAGCGAGGCACAATTTTTTTTAAAACCAAAGATGGTTCTTTGGTTTCGGCAGCCACCCAAATGGCTGGATTCAAACTCGTTGTCAACCCGAGTGAGATTTCTGACCCCGAAGATGTATATAAAAAATTATCCACGAAGCTCTCTATAAACCAAGAAGAATTTCTTAAAAAAACAGAAGACAGAAATGATACTTATGCAGAAATAATCGATCATTTATCGCAAAAACAAATGGAAGCTATATCTCTTCTCAAAATCCGTGGTGTTTCGCTTGTAAAAGAAAAATGGCGATTTTACCCCGGGGGTAGTTTGGCTTCACACACTTTAGGTTTAGTAGGGTACAAGGGCGATGAATTGGGCGGGCGCTATGGATTAGAGAGGCAGTATGATGATGAACTCTCGCGAAACAAAGACAATCCATATATAAATTTCTTTGCTGAAGTTTTTTCAAATATTAAGGAAAATTTCTCATCGCCGGAAGAGAAAGACGGGGATATCATAACCACTATTGAACCCTCGGTACAGGGATTTTTAGAAAAAGAACTTTCACAAGTCAAGGCAAAATGGGCTGTTGATTCAATAGGCGGAATAATTATGAATCCTAAAGACGGGGCGATTTATGCAATGGGAGCGTTACCCCAATTTGACCCAAATGATTTCAGCGGAGAGAATATTTCTGTTTTTGCAAACCCTCTGGTAGAGCGAGTGCTTGAATTCGGCTCGGTAGTGAAACCTCTGGTGATGGCAGGGGCGCTTGACGCAGGCGCAGTCACAGCGGGCACTGCGTATAATGACACCGGCTCGGTCTGGATTGAAAAAAAAGAAATTTTCAATTTTGACAAGAAGGGGCGGGGACCGGACACCACCATGCAAGAAGTTTTGGGTGAGTCACTCAACACCGGGATGGTTTTCGTGTATCAAAAGCTTGGCAAAGAAAAATTGCGCGAATATCTTTATTCTTTTGGTATTAAAGACAGGACAGGGATAAATCTTCCAAACGAAACGAGTGGACTTACTTCTAATTTGGACATAAAAAGTTCTCGCGAGATAGAATATGCCAATGCTTCTTTTGGTCAAGGTATAGCCATGACGCCGATATCTATAGTGCGTTCGCTTTCCGCTCTTTCAAATGGGGGGTATCTGGTCACTCCGCATGTGGTGGATAGCATAAAATATAATAACGGTATTTCAAAAAAAATAATTTATCCCGACCCTGTGCAGACAAAAATAAGCGCGGAAACCAGTGAAGAAATAACCCGAATGTTGGTAGAAGTCATGGACAAGTCCCTCAAAGGAGGATTGGCAAAATTAGAACACAACAGCATCGCCGTGAAAACCGGTACGGCGCAGGTTGCGAATCTAGAGGGAGGAGGATATTATGAAGACAAGCATACGCATTCTTTTGTAGGATATTTTCCGGCTTATGACCCAGAGTTTATAATATTTCTTTATGCGGTAAATCCCAAAGGAGTGCAGTACGCTTCCCAGACTTGGGCAGACCCGTTTTTGAGTATCACAAAATTTTTACTGAACTATTACAAAATCCTACCGGATAGATAATGAGAACAACTCTAAAGAAGATAATATATTTTATTTTACAGCTGGAAGCACGGCTGGTGGTTTGGAAGTATAAACCAAAAATAATCGCAATCACCGGCTCGGTGGGCAAGACTTCCACCAAGGATGCTATCTATGCAGTGCTCAAGGGAGTCACTTATGTTCGTAAAAGCGAGAAAAGTTATAACAGCCAAATAGGACTTCCGCTCACTATACTTGGAGTTCCAAATGGTTGGAATAATTTGCATTTATGGTTAAGAAATCTAGCAAAAGGTTTGTGGCTTGTTGTTTACCCTCATAAATATCCGGAATGGTTGGTGCTTGAAGTAGGTGTCGGCAAGCCTGATGATATGCGGACGACAGCCTCGTGGCTAAGGACCGATGTAGTGGTGATGACGGCCATCGGTGAGACCCCGGTGCATGTGGAATTTTTTGAGTCGCGCAAACACTTGGTGGAGGAAAAAGAAAAACTTATCAAGACCCTAAAGAGGGATGGGTTTTTGGTATTGAACGCCGACGATGAAACGATTCTGGAGATGAAACACAAGACGAAAAATCGGGTGGTGACTTATGGATTCAAAGAAGGTTCCGATATTCTGGCTTCCGGAGAAAATATCGCTTACGATGATGTCGGTATCCCGAGAGGAATCATTTTCAGAATTGATGAAGGAGGTAAGAGTCTGCCAGTAGAGATAGATGGAGTTTTCGGCAAGAACCATATCTATGCGGTGCTGGCATCGCTAGCTATTGCCTCGGCGTTAAAATTCAATCTCCTAGATGCGATAAGTGCGCTTAGAAATTACGATGCTCCGCCGGGGCGAATGCGAATACTCCCAGGCGAGAATGGCACACTCATAATTGATGACTCTTACAATTCCTCTCCGCACGCTTCCACATCGGCATTGCAAACTCTAGGCGAGCTAAAACCTAAAGGGAGGAGGATAGCGGTCTTGGGCGACATGCTGGAGCTTGGTCGTCATACCAAAGAAGAGCATGAAAAAATCGGTGGGATTGCCAAAGAAAATGTGGAAATTCTCCTAGTCGTGGGGCAGAGAGCAAAATCTATCAAAGACGGCGCGCTAGCTTCCGGAATGAAAGAAAAAGCAATTTTTGAATTCGGGAACGCGCGCGAAACCGGAGAATTTTTAAAAACTTTTATTAAAGAAGGGGACATAATTTTAGTCAAAGGCTCGCAAGGCATGCGGATGGAGCGCGCGGTTGCAATGATTCTCAAAGATAAAGAAAACAAAGAACGTCTCCTTGTGCGTCAAGAAAAAGAATGGCTGGCGAAGGAATAATTTTTTTAATCTAGTTTTTTCTTTTCTATATATTGGGAAACAATTATGCCGAAGACCAAGATTAAAGCATAAATTGCCAATATTCCTACATAGCTAAAATTTACGCTATTTAATACTCCGAAGGCAAGAACTGAAATCCATGAAATTACGGAAATAGTTCCACAAGCAAATGCGATTTTGCGGGTTTTGCGCTCCTTGCGATCCGTCAGAAAACCTTTTTTGGTCAAGCGAGGCCAGATTTCTTTGCTCAAGAAAAATCCATTTAGAACGAGTACGACGAGAATAGTCATTTTCGCGAGGAATTTATCGGAAGATAGATATCGGTCGGGATTGGAGAAAAAAAGCATCAGCCCGGAAATCAAGAGAAGCAAAAGCCCGTACCAGACTATTTTGGATAACACGTTCAGAGTTTGTATTTCAGTTTGGTTTAAAATCTTATCCTTACTATAAAAATTAAACAAAAAATCACCCATGAGCGCCGCGCCCATGCCCACCACTGCCGACAAGACGTGGAAAATAGTAGAAACTGGTTTTATTTCTGTAAAAAAATTTATTGTCTCCATGCGATGGGATTATAACACAACTTTTGATTTTATATGAGAAAATGTTATATTTTTTCTACGGCCTCATCCCTCCTACGCTAAAGCTTCGGACGGGCAGGCGTCAAAAAAGGTTAAGATAGTGGAGTTGAAATAAAAATAATGGCCTCATCGTCTAACGGTTAGGACAACGGGTTCTCAATCCGTCAATCGGGGTTCGATCCCCCGTGAGGTCACCGCACTTTTCAAGCTCTAGAGTTAGCTCTAGAGCTCTGTGTAGGTTATAATATTTTTATGCAACTCATTGAAGAATTTGATGCGAAAGGGAAGAGGCTTAGCCCGAAATTGGCGGAAGGTATAAAAAATTATCTCATAGATATAGACGGCACGATTTGCGAAGATATTCCCAACGAAGAGCCGGAGCGGATGCTTACCGCCCCAGAGCTCCCCGGCGCCAAAGGTATTATACTCAAGTGGTATGACGAAGGGCATATCATTACTTTCTTCACTTCGCGCACAGAGGCTCACAGGGCAAATACAGAGAAATGGCTCGCCCTGCACGGATACAAATATCACGGCATAATTTTTGGTAAACCCCGAGGCGGGAATTACCACTTAATAGATGACCGCACCGTGCGGGCGACCCGTTTCAACGGCAAATTCACTCCGTTTGTAAAGGTTTCAAAAGAGATTTTAATTTTTGAAGAGTAGCCGCGTGAGAACATTTTCTTTTACGCGGGAATAACATATAAAAAAATTGTCTTGCCTGCGGGTACAGACAAGACAATTGGTTGATGATAGCTAATAGCCCTAAAGAGCATTAGCGAGCATTCTTTTTTTGTTTGCGCGAGAAGCTGGCATCACTTTTTGGAGAATTTTTTTTACCTTTTTTCTCGCTCTTTTTGTGATAGGTTTTGGCTTTGTAGGTTCGAGGGTTTTAATCCACTTATCGAGAAGTTTGATTTTTTTGTCAAGACTCTCTTTGACACCCTGCCCCCCATTTTCATTAAGGAGAAGGGCTCTTTTTCTCGATGCAAACGCGCTTCTTTTCTTCTTCAGTTTCGCAAGTTTTGTTAGCGATAACTCAAATTGGGAGTTCCCATTTTTTACGTGTCCATTCTCTTTTGACATGCTCATAGGTTAAAAATTTTAAAATATTACAAAAATCTGTCTCCATTTTACTTATAAAACATCTTCTGTCAAATTAACAAAAAAATAATTTTTTAGATTTAAGAATCTTTGTCTGATTTGACTTATTTTAAATAGAATGCATAATTTAAACAGATTTAAATGTCCTTGTGGAATATTCCACTTTTTCTTCCCATACTTTCAACCTATATCCAAGACTTCTCCTTTTTTTACGCGTGCCTGACATACTTTTAGGTTTTTTAATGATTTGGACTAGAATTCTCTTCAACTTTACTACACTTTCCCTTTTTGTCAAATAAAAATTTAATTTATTCCTCAATTCTTGGTCTATCTATTGCAATAGAGGAAAGCTCCGGCGAAGTGCCGGCGATGCGAAGCACGTCTTTGTCTATTTTTTTGAGTTCTTTGCCGGAAGCGTTGTAGTGGTTCACTACGGTGGATAACGATGTGCCGAGCTTGGCGTGATACTCGTCAAAGCTTTTTAGGTGTCGTCCTAAGTCTTCTACCTTTTTAATTATCTCTTTAGCGCTCTCTTCTATTTGGAGCGCCTTGAGCCCTTGCAACACAGTTTGCAAGTAGGCGAGAAAAGAAGTAGGGGAGGTGATGATGACTTTATATTTACCGGATGCGCGCTGGATTAGGGATTCATTTTCTTCATCATCTTTTAGTCCACCGATTTTGTTTGTGATTAAATCGTAGTAAATTGCTTCATGAGGGATGAACATAAAAGCAAAATCCGTGGTGCCTTGGGTGGGTTGCACGTATTTTGCGGTCTCGGTGATTCTATTTTTCAAGTCGTTTACAAAAAGTGTCTCCAGTCTTTTCTTCTCTGTGGGGTCGCGCTCTTCTGCCATCTTATTATAATTTTCAAGTGAGAATTTTGAATCTATGGGAATGATTTTATCTTTCACAAAAACCACGGCGTCAACGATAGTGCCGTCGGGAAAAGGGTATTGCATTTGGTATGAGCCGGGAGGAAGCACATTTTTCAAAACAGTTTCCAGATAATATTCGCCGAGGATTCCGCGCTGTTTCGGATTTTTCAAAATATTTTCCAAGCTCTGGAGTTGATCTGCAAAAGAGATGACTTGCTTGTTGGTCTCATCAAGGCGGGTCAAGCGCTCAGTCACGTCGCGAATTATTTTATTTGATTCACTAGAGTGAAATTTCAAACTCTCATTCATCTGCTTGTGGGTCTCGCCGATTTTAGAGTCCACTGTTCTAGTGAGCTCAATCATTTGCTGGTGGAGTAGTCCCAAGGCCGAACTATCATTTCCGCCTTCTTTTTTCTTATTCAAAATGAGATACACCAGTATCCCTCCACCCACAACCCCGATGATTATCCATGCAATGTTTGACATAGTCTTATTTTAGCATTTTAAGTTTATAAACAAAAACTCTGGCCTTATGCCAGAGTTGTATAATCTTCTAAAAATAATGTTTTAATGTATAAATCCAATCTTTGTGGATTTTCTTTTTTTAAATACTAATTTACCTAACTCAAGCGGTCGCAGGAATTAGGTAATTTAGGTTTATTGATTTATAATCACAGTATGGGTATTTTAGAAAAGGAAATAAAAGCAAAGGACAAAAGAAAAAATATTCAAAAGATAATCTTGGGTACTATTTTTACTGCAGGGATGTTGGGCGTGATGGTCGTGGCGCCGAATGTGCTTTCTGTAATCAGACAATTAGAGAAGGGTTCTAAAAGAAAAAAGAATCTAAAATATTCAATCAATGAATCTTTCACTCGCTTAAAGGAAAAAGGTTTAATCGAGATAGTTGAAATCAACGGTAAGAAAGTTGCGAGAGTCACTTCAAAAGGAGAGGACAAACTTGATTTTTTAGAAAGACATAGTTTCAAATTAAAAATTCCAAAGAAATGGGATGGTCGTTGGAGGGTAGTAAGTTTTGATATAAAAGAGTCAAAAAAAGGAATTCGTGAACGGTTGAGATTTACACTTATTCAAATAGGTTTTGTAAAACTTCAAAATAGTGTGTGGGTTTATCCCTACGATTGCGAGGACTTCATTTCTTTACTTAAAGCGGATTTTAAAATAGGGAAGGATGTTTTATATATAATAGTGGAAAAGTTAGAAAATGACTGGCACCTAAGAAAGTTTTTTAATTTACCTAACTCAAGCGGTCGCAAAAGTTAGGTAATTATTTTTCTAGATAATATTTCAGCGTATAAATCCAATCTTCGTCGATGCCTTCACCGTTTAGTTTTTGGGCGAGCAACCATTCCAGATATCCACGGTCAGTTTTGATGACTTCTTCAATTCTCTTGCCGTTGTGTTTGCCGAATTTGAAAGTGTGGAGTAGAGACGGATGACTAGAGATTTCTATCATTTTTTCTATCGCGCCCTCTTTATCCAATTCGTTTTCCCCCATAACTTTTTTCAAAAGTCTCTCAAAAAGTTTCTCCAGTACGAGCACGTCTCCGAGCGCATCGTGCGCCGTGGCGTCTATTTCAATTTCTAAAAGATATCGCAAATATTGCAGATTGTATCGCTCTATTTTTTCTTCCTTATCTAAATATCTTGCCACGCGGAGCGTGCAGATAAAATGCGAGGGCTCTATGCCTTCTTTTTTAAACATTATTAAATCAAAAGGAGCGTTGTGGGCGACGGCTATCACACTTTCACCTTCAAAAAGTTTTTTGATTTTTTCCTTATCTCCACTCTCCGCAAAACTTTTTTTATCTGCCACCATTTTGTTGGTAATATGATGCACCGCGGATGCCTCCGGCGGGATTTTCTTCTCCGGCTTATACAGCGCAGAAAAAGTTTCTTTTCCATTTTTAAAAGCCAATTGGCATAAAAAATCGCCTTCGGTATTGCCCGTAGTTTCAGTATCGAAGAATACAAGTTTTTTACTCATTTCTCTATTTTAGCATATTTTGGTATAATGAGGGCACAGAAATATTATTTTTAGAGTACGGATATTTTTCTGCTGAAAAATTCCTCGTGCTCACGCCAGTCGCGCTCGCAAGCCCCTAAAAACAATATTTTCTTGTTTAACCATATGTTGCACGAACAAATCAAGCAGGGAATTATGGAAGCGATGAAAGCGCACGATGCGGATAGGCTAAAAGCGCTTCGCAATATGCTGGCAGCTTTTACGGTTGAACTGGTAGCCAAGAGCAAAAGGCCAAATGAAACACTAGAAGATGTGGAAGCTTTGACGGTGATTGCTCGCTTAGCCAAACAGAGAAAGGATTCCATAGAGCAATTTAAGAAAGGCGGGCGCGAGGATTTGGTCAAAGAAGAGGAAGCAGAACTTGCAATACTTGAAACTTATTTACCAAAGATGATGGAGCGCGCGGAAGTAGAAAAAATTGCAAAGGCCAAGCAGGCAGAGCTCGGCATTACGGATGCAACCAAAAAAGGGCTCCTGATGTCGGCTTTAATGAAAGACCTAAAAGGCAAAGCGGATGGTAGCGTGGTCAAAGAAGTGGTAGACGGTTTATTTTAATAATAAAGAATAATGGCTAAAAAAAAACTTATCACCCATAATGGCAAATTTCACACGGATGATGTTTTTGCCTGCGCCACACTTTGCCTTCTGCTTGAAAGTCATAAAGAGTCATACGAAATAATTCGCACTCGCGATGAAGAAATAGTAAGGGGCGGGAATTATGTCTTTGATGTCGGCGGAGTAAATGACCCTAAAGCTGACAAATTTGACCATCATCAAACGGGTGGAGCGGGTAAAAGAGAAAATGGTCTAGAATATGCTTCTTTTGGTTTGGTTTGGATGAAGTATGGCGAGGAGTTGTGCGGGTCCAAAAAAGTTGCAGACTACATTGATAAGAAAATGATTGCTTCAATTGACGCGCAAGATAACGGCGTGGATGTTTTTGCCACAACGTATCCAAATATTTTACCGTATGCTATTTGGGACGCGTTTGGTTCGTATCTCCCGACATGGAGGGAAGACGAAAGCGCAATGGATAGTATTTTTTTAGAAGTTGTGGCACTGGCAAAAAAAATATTACAGAGAGAGATTACGAGAGCGCAGGCAAAGGTGGAAGCCGAAGCATTAGTTGAAAAAGTGTACGCCGAATCCCCTGATAAAAGATTGATAGTTTTGGATGTTTATTATCCTTGGAGGGACGTGCTCATGAAATATCCTGAACCATTATTCGTGGTGACTCCAAGAGTGGGGGGAAAGTGGGATTTGCAAACAGTGCAGGTATCAAACAATTCTTTCAAATCTCGCAAAGACCTGCCGGCATCCTGGGGGGGACTCTCAAACGAAGATTTACAGAAAATTACAGGAGTACCAGATGCCATTTTTTGTCATCGGTCGCTTTTTTTAGCGGGAGCATCTTCTAAAGAAGGAATTTTAAAACTCGCAGAACTCGCACTTAATAATTAATTAGAATTTTACTAGCAACTAGCAACTAGCAACTAATCCATATGGCCTTCGTTGATGAAATAAAAATACATGCAGAGGCAGGGCGCGGAGGCGACGGCGTGGTGCGGTGGCGTCAAGAAAAATTTATTCCCAAAGGCGGTCCAGCCGGAGGGGACGCCGGGCGGGGCGGAGATTTTTATGTGATTGGTGTGCGTGATGTCGGAATTCTCGCGCAATACAAAGCAAAGCATGAATTCATTGCCGGACGCGGAGAAGACGGCGGGAATAAAAGTTTACATGGGGCAAATGGAGAAGATTATGTATTAGAGTTACCATTGGGTTCTGTGATTACAAACTTGGCGACAGACGAGAAGTGGTACTTGAATGAAGTAGGGCAGAAAATTCTTTTGCTTAAGGGTGGCTATGGTGGCTACGGCAACGAACATTTTAAAAGTTCAGTCAATACAACGCCCCAAGAACGCAATGTTGGCGAGGAAGGCGAGAGGGCGGATTTTTTAATTGAACTTGAACTTTTTGCGGATGTGGGTTTAGTAGGACTTCCGAACGCAGGCAAATCGTCGCTCCTCAACGCTCTTACAAATGCAGAAGCAAAAGTGGGGGATTATGCTTTCACTACACTTGACCCGAACCTTGGCGCTTTTTACGGATTTATCATTGCGGATATTCCCGGAATCATTGAGGGCGCATCGGAAGGGAAAGGTTTAGGGGTGAAATTTTTGAAACACATCAAACGCACAAAAATGCTCGCGCATCTCATTTCGTTGGACTCCGAACGAGAGCCTTCGGCCTCGGACGGGGCAGGAAATAAAAATCCAATGGAGAGATATTTAGAAGTTAGAAAGGAGCTTGAAAAATACGGCAACGATTTAGATAAAAAAGAAGAAATTATAGTTTTAACAAAAAGTGATCTTATGGAAGACAAAAAAGTTCTAATGAAAGTAGTAAAAGATTTTAAGAAAATATCTGAAAATGTTTTTGTTTTGTCCTTGTTTGACGACGAATCTGTAAAAGCTTTTCACGACGAGCTAGTCAAAATTCTCCGCAAAATTTAAAAATTTGAAAAATACAGCTTTTGTGTTAGTATTTTTACCTGTATGACTAAAGTATTAAATTTCATAAAAAGGAAGAAATATTGGCTGGTCGCCCTTTTAGTTATCGCCCTTTTAGCTGTTGTCGTTTTTAAGAATAAAAACACAGAAGTGGGCTATGTAGTGGGAAGGACTGATGTCAGGCAATCCGTGGTGCTTTCTGGGAAAGTGGAAACAAGCGCCAAAGCGGACTTGGGTTTTGCTGTCTCCGGCAGGGTAGAGAGAATTTATGTGAAAAATAATCAGGACGTTGAGCGGGGCGCAGTCTTGGCGCAACTTGAAATTGGAGAGCTTTTGGCTGATCTTAAAATCAAGGAATTGGATTCTAAAACTTCCGATGTGGATTTGGTGGGAGCAAAGGATGAATTGGAAAAAGTTAAATTGCAAGAAGATGCCAAAGTGGCAAACGCTTACCGAAATTTACTTAGTGAAGATTTGGAATTGATTCCACACTCAAGTGACTATATAGCAACAGCTCCGAATATTTTGGGTATTTATGATGGCGCCGAAGGAACTTATAAAATAAATATAAGTCAGGAAAATTTAACATACATACTTCGCACTTTTAATTTAGAAAAAACAAAACGTGAAATCAATGAAGAGAGCGCTACCTTGTTCGGTACCCGCGGGCTCTATATTTCGTTTCCGGATGATTTCGGAGATTATGTTAGTACCACTTGGTACTTGAACATTCCAAATAAATCAGGGGCTTCGTATTTGGCAAATTACAATGCCTACATAGAAGCAAAGGGCGACAGAGATATCAAAATAAAAAATGCCCAAGTCTCTTATGACAAACTCCTAGCGCAAGAGGGTAGCGGAGATTCTGTGGCTTTGGCTGAAATAGAAAAAATAAAAGCAGAGATAAGAAAAAACACTATCTATGCGCCTTTCTCTGGCAAGGTTACAAATATTGAAAAAGAAATAGGAGAAAATATTTCCTCTGGCGAGCGGATGCTTTCTGTCTTGGGCGAGGAGCGTTTTGAAGTGGTGCTCCAAGTCTCTGAGCTAGATGTTTCCAAACTCACTTTGGATTCCGAGGTAAAAATTATTTTGGACGCGATACCTGGAGAAACCTTTTATGGAATTCTTCGTTCGGTAAATTCAAAAGAGACCGAAGTGGATGGGGTGCCGGTATACGAAGCTTTCGTAGAGCTTGCGCCGGACCCGCGCATCAAGACGGGCATGAGCGCGCGAGGCGAGATAGTGCTTGCCGAAAGATTGGGCGTGATTGCTATCCCTGCCTATTTAATTCAAAAAGAAGGTGATATTAATTTTGTAAAGATTGCGGGGACAAATGGAGACAGCAGTGGAGATATGACGAAAGTAGAAATTACAACTGGCATCACCGGTTCGGACTCTATGGTGGAAATAACTTCGGGGCTTAGTGAAGGCGACAAAGTGTTCGCCGGAGAATAAAAATGGAAAAGGGTATTGACCGTTCAAATAAGTTTGGAAACACACTCAAGGTGGGTTGGTTTTTGGCCAAACGCCAAATCAAAGGGAGCAACAAGGCGACGACACTTCTCATCATATTCATCATGATGCTCACTTTTCTAAACCTCGTCGTGGTCTCGGGGATTTTGGTCGGGCTGATTGAGGGAGGCAATATCGCCAACCGAGAACAATACACCGGGGATGTAATTATCAAAACTCTGCCGGGCGAAAAAGATATCGGTAAAACTTATGAGATAACAAATACTTTAGAAAAAATGTCTGGAGTAGAATATTTTTCGGTGCGATATTTTGAAGGTGGGCAAATAGAAGCGAACTACAAAACCAGACGCGATTTTGACACTCTGCAGGACTTGGTGTCTACTCAAATCACCGGTATCAATATCAAAAATGAGGAAGAGCTTTCAAATATTTCCGATTACATTGTAGAAGGAGAATTTTTAAAAGAAGGCGAGAGCGGATATATCATCATGGGTTCTAGTTTGCTTCGCAGATATTCCGCGGATTTTGGGGACTACTTTGCTTCGCTTGAAGGCGTATATCCCGGCGAGGAAGTGAAAGTAACCGTGGGAGACAACACCAGGACTTTTATCGTCAAAGGCATTCTTGATTCCAAAGTTGGCGAAGTTTCTCTTCGCGCTTTTATCACCGAAGAAGATTTTTGGCGTTTGTCCGATAGACCGGGGTTAAACGGCAACGAGATTTCTATTTCAATCATTCCGGGAGCGACTCTTACATCTACAGAATTAAAGAGCAATCTAATCAAAGCAGGTTTTGAGAATCAAGGTAAAATTCAGACTGCGCTTGAAGCGATTCCGGATTTTCTAAATCAAATCAAAATTGCTTTTTCACTTTTAGGCAATGTCATCGGGCTTATCGGTATCGCGGTTGCGTCCATTACAATTTTTATTGTGATATTTATCAATGCCGTTACTCGCCGAAAATATATCGGCATTATGAAAGGCATCGGGATTAGTGAGCGGGCAATAGAGATTTCTTATATTTTCCAGTCCATTTTTTACGCGACTTTAGGCGGGCTTTTAGGATTGCTCTTGGTCTACGGAGGGCTGGTTCCGCTTTTCTTGGCGCATCCGCTTGATTTTCCATTCTCTGACGGCATACTGGTCGCTCCGGTTCCGGATACGACGTTTAAATTTTTCTTGCTTTTATTAGTCACCTTGATTGCTGGCTATATTCCGGCGCGAAGAATTGTAAAGAAAAATACATTAGACAGTATTTTAGGCAGGTGATTAATTATAATAGAAACTAGAACCTAGCAACTAGAACCTAATTTATATGATTAAAGTAAAAAATTTACACAAAAAATACGCCACCAAACATTTGGAAACTCTTGTGCTCAAGGGTATTGACCTTGAAGTCAAAGAAGGCGAGTTCTTGGGCATAATGGGTCGCTCTGGCGCGGGCAAATCCACTCTCATGTATCAGATGAGTTTGCTTGACCATCCGAGTGGAGGTGAGATTCTGATAGACGGCGCAAATACTGAAAATATGTCACCCAAAGAGCGCACCCAAATGCGACTCGGGACCCTCGGCTATGTGTTCCAAGACTACGCGCTCATTCCCGAGCTCACTGCGAGCGAGAATGTAATGATTCCACTTTTGATGCGAGGTAATACGCTCAAAGAAGCAAAAGATATCGCTGATGGTGTGCTTGGGAAAATTGGACTCTCACACAGAATAGAAAATAAACCGAGCCAGCTCTCCGGCGGAGAACAGCAACGGGTGGCCGTTGCTCGCGCTATGGCGCACGACCCGAAAATTTTGTTTGCCGACGAACCGACGGCGAACCTAGACACCGTCTCTGGCGAATCCGTGATAGAGCTTTTTGAAGAACTTCACAAAAAAGGGCAGACTATAGTGATGGTTACTCACGAAGATGAATATGCCAAATACTGCGACCGGATTGTGTATCTTGAGGATGGGAAAATTGTGAAGGAGAGTAGGAAGAAGTAAAATTACCTAACTATAGCGGTCGCAGAAGTTAGGTAATTTGGAGTTTCATAGAAAGTTGACAAGCGGATTTTGAATATGGTATAAAATAGGCATAAAATTTTGTTCCTTGTAATTTTTAAGTTGATGGATTGGTTATCCAAGATTCTTGAGGGAGTTTTGGATAACTAATTCATTAACTAAATTTTTTTTATTATGCAGACAAGAACGCTAAGTAACTTGGGGATATTTGCAGTTCCTGACAAAGTTACGGTAACTGAAGAAAAAGTGCAAAAAAGCTATGTTGATGTGCATTGTAAGCCGGGTTGCGGAGGGGCAACCTGTCGGTATTTTAAACGTGAAGTAAATGGGTTTGGTTCGATGTGCAGTAAATACATGTATAATACCGGCATCTTAGATAACTCGCTACTATCAAGGGAGAATTGTGACGGACAGTTTGTAATCCGGAGGGTTCTCAGTTTTCTGGAAAGCAATATTGGCAGGACCGTCAGTTTGAACGGGGAAACAATGAAACTAAAAAGTGTTTCTCCGACACAATTGGAACACACCAAAATTCTCTCACTATTTCAGAAGAAATTGAATGGGGATGATATCGGACACACCCGTCACCTTTTCCTTGATCGTATTAAGATCGAGGAGAGAAAGAAAAAAATAATTCTGCATAGCGCCGGCTATACTTTGAAAATCCTAAAAGGATAAAGGAATAGCCGGACAATAAAGTGCGGTTCACATGAACCGCACTTTCTTTTTGCTTTTTTGGTTGAAAACACTTATACTTTTTATACTTATGTCGAAAAAATACTATTATACGGTGGGGCTGGAAATACATGCCGAGTTGAAAACCAAGAGCAAGATGTTTTGCAGTTGTAAAAATGATCCCGATGAGAAGAAGCCCAATGTAAACATTTGCCCGGTGTGTATGGCGCATCCGGGGGCTTTGCCGGTTGCCAATAAAAAAGCAATAGAGCATGTGATTAAAGTCGGGCTTGCGCTCGGCTCCACTATTGCGGACTTTAGCGAATTTGACCGCAAAAATTATTTTTATCCGGATATTCCGAAGGGTTATCAGATTTCGCAGTACAAGTATCCAATAGTCTCGGGAGGTAGTCTTGCAAACTACGGCATTACCCGCGTGCACTTAGAAGAAGATACTGCCAACAACAAGCATTTTGAAGCTGGAAGTGGCCCCGCCAAGGACGGGGCAAGCTACTCCCTAATCGATTTCAATCGCGCCGGCGTGCCCTTGATGGAGCTTGTGACCGAGCCTCATACATTTGAGAGTATGGAGGAGGCATCCAAAACCGCTTCCAATTTTGCCAAAGAATATCAACTACTCTTGTGGTATTTGGAAATATCGGAAGCAAATATGGAGAAAGGAGAATTTCGGGTAGAGGCGAATGTCTCCGTTTCAACAGAGAAGGGAAAATTGAGCCCAAATTACGTAGAAGTAAAAAATTTGAATTCTTTCAAGACAGTAGAGAAAGCTATCAAGTATGAATACGAGCGGATGATAGAATTGATTGAGGGAGGAAAGGCGGATGAAATAGTAAAAGAGACTCGGGGTTGGGATGAAGGGAAACAGAAAACGACTTCGCAAAGGAAAAAAGAATCAAGCCAAGATTATCGCTATTTTCCAGATCCGGATTTGCCGAAAATGTATCTCCATGAAGCATTTGATTTGGAAAAGATGAAAAGTGAATTACCAGAGTTACCTAATGCCATACGCAAACGTTTTGCAAGTTATGGGATAAAGACCGAAGATGGAGATTTACTTGTCACAGAGCCAAAGTTAGGACTCATGTTTGAAGCCACGCTGTCATGCTTTAAAGAACTTTTTGATGGAGAAATGCCTTACGATCCAAAGTATGCCATTACAATAGCAAATTTCGTTCTTTCAGACCTGCAATCAATAAATAAAAAGGATCCCAATGCAGGTTTCCCGCAAGCAGAACAATTTGCGGTTTTAATACGAAGGTTTGTTGATGGAAAAATTTCTTCCCGAGTGGCCAAAGACCTTATCCCTAAATTGATTTATGAAAGAATTGAAGTTGATAAAGTGCTAGAAAAAGAGAACTTATTGCAAAGTAATGATGAGGGTGCGCTGAAAATTATCGTAGAAAAAGTAATCAGCGAGAATCCGGAAGTGGTGGCGACATATAAGGGCGGAAAAGAAAACGCGATAATGTCCTTGGTGGGTAAAATTATCAAAGAGTCTGGTGGCTCTGCCAATCCGCAAATTGTTTTAAAATTATTAAAAGAGATGTTAAAATAAACATATGGATAAAGATATTTTAACCAAAACAGTTTCGCGTTTGACAGCTTCACCGAAAGGTATATTGGCCATAGATGAGAGTTTGGGTACATGCCGTGGTCGTTTTGAAAAGTTAGGTGTGCCATTTACTGAAGAAAAACGTCGCGAATATAGAGAGCTACTTATAACAACACCCGGCATTGAAGAATATATCAGCGGATATATCCTTGTGAGCGAAACTGCTCTTCAAAAGACAAAAAATAATATACTTTTTACTGATATTTTAAATCAAAAGGGAATTTGCGTTGGCGTGACCGCTTATACAGGGTATAGTGTGTTTGATACGGTTAATGAAGTTAAGCAAGAAATTACAGAAGGTCTTTCTGATTTTGCACAAAGAATAAAAGAATATAAAAAAGCCGGAGCTGTTTTTTCAAAATGGCGCGAGATGATAAGAATCGGAGAAAATCTCCCAACAGAAGAATTTTTAATAGAAAGCGCAAAACGTTTGGCACAGTATGCCCTCATCTGTCAGGCGGAAGATATTGTTCCAATAGTGGAACCAGAGGTAATGATAGATGGTAATCACTCCATAGAAAAGTGTTATGAAGTGACTGCGCACAATTTAAAAATTGTTTTTGATGAATTAAAATCCGCCGGAGTTTTTTTGCCGGGGATAATTTTAAAAACAAGCATGGTGCTCTCTGGTAAAGACGCGCAAAATCGCGCGTCGGTGAAAGATGTGGCAAAGATGACTATCAAGTGTCTCAAAGAAAACGTCCCAAAGGAAGTCGGCGGAATAGTATTTCTCTCCGGAGGGCAGAGCGACGAAGAGGCATCACTCCATTTAGACACTATGAGTAAATTAGGGGGTCTCCCTTGGCATCTGACATTCTCTTACGGCAGGGCGATTCAAAATCTAGCGCTCCAAAGCTGGGCCAAGAATCCCGAAGATGTCGCTTCTGCGCAAAGACTCCTCCTTGAATCAGCGAAAAGGAACAGCTTGGCGAGTGTTGGGAAATATAAATAAAAAATGGGATTCATTGATGAGGGCAGACAATTTAACAAACAACTAAGTAGAGAAGAGCAAGCCATCGCAAAATCTTTTGAAGGAATACCTTTTCTAAGTGAAGGTCAAAAAAGAGACGCTCTTCTTGTTTGGCGAAAATTAAAACCTGGGTCTAATTTTTCTCTAGAACCAGAAATTTCTAATGCAGACTTGAAAAAAATAGAGGATATAATAGAAAAAGCTGGACTCTTATTTAAAGTAGTAGAAGAAAAAAAATCAGATGAACCTAGAAAAGTTTTTTTTGTTGCTAATAATCAAGAAGATTTAGAATCATTATCAAGATTGTTTTTTGGTGACCATCTTACTGACCCAAAGGTATATTTGGAGTTAGGTAGAATATATGGATTTCCAAAAACTGCAATAGAAGCTTTTGATAAAAACAGTCAAGCCGAAAAGGAGGGTTCCGAGTCTGAATTTCTTTTGATATTAGATGAAATGGAAGAAAAAATACCCAAAAACTTGCGACGTTTTACTGATTTTTTATTATCTAAGGCAAATTGGCAGGATGAATTAAAAACCGTTAGAAAGTGGGCAGATGAGATAAATCTAGTAGATCCGGATTTTTATAAGCAATTATCTGGTTTATAATAGTAAATGTACATGCAACACAAAGATGAAAAAATTGTTTACCAAGGGAGAATTGTTGAGCTAGTTGAATACCCCGTAGAAATGGATGGGAAAATAATTATTTTTGAGAAAGCGAGGCGGTCTCCAGGGGTCCGACTTATAATTCATACAAAAGACGGAAAGTTCATTTTAAACAGAGAAAAACGACATGAGCTAGGACTTGCAGAAGATTTGCGTTTGCCGGGCGGGAAGGTCTTTGATTCTTTGACTGAGTACAATGAATTTTTACTAAATCACAATAGTGAAAAAGAAATACAAGAAAAAGCAAAAGAGTCTGCTATAAGAGAAGCCACAGAAGAAGCAGGTGTAAAACCAACAAAGATTGAATTCCTATCTGTTTCCAAATGTGGCGCCACGATGGAATGGGATTTGTATTATTTTTTAGTCAAAGAATACGAAGAAGTTTCAAAAAATTTAAAAGACACAGAATCTATGGAAATGGTAGGCACCGTTGTTTTGTCAAAAGATGAGCTAAAAGAGAAAGCTTTATCGGGAGTTATAAGTGAAGATAGGAGTGTGGCGGTGATTTTAAAGTATTTAAATAAAAAGTTATAATATAAAGTCATTCCAATGTTCTATAGAATGTTGGAATGAAAATTAAAATGAAAAAATTAGAGTATAAAAAGTTAGAAAGAATCATCAAAGGCGTGGCAAATCACAGGCGAATTCAGATTTTAGAATTACTACAAAAGGAGCCGGAACTTTCAGTACAGGAGATAGCGAATAATCTTAATTCGGAAATGAAAAATATTTCCGCTCATATCAACAAAATGGCAATAGCTGGGTTATTAATGAAGCGAAGTGATAGTAAATCAATACGTCACAAACTAACCAAGCGTGGCAATGTCATTCTAAAGTTCGTTAGAATGTTAGAATGAAAAATTAAAGAATGAAATCAGAGATACAAAATTTTTTTAAGGGGGAAGTGGAGGATAGCGAGGAGACGCTAAAAAAGTATTCGCATGATGCGAGTGTTTTTGAGGTGCGACCGCAGGTGGTGGTTTTTCCCAAAGATTCGGAGGATGTGAAAAATTTAGTCAAATGGGTGTCCGAAAACTCCGCTAGGCAAGACCTAGCGGAGAAGTATGGAAAACTTGCAATTACGTGCCGGTGCGCGGGGACGGATATGTCTGGAGGAGCAATCGGGGAATCTATCATCATGGATTTCACTCGGCATATGAATAAACTGATTTCTTTTGATATGAAGCTTCCGTCAAAGAATTTTGGCGCCTTCGCCCTCGGAGTCACAGGACAGGGGACCCACGACGCTCCAAATTCTTCGCCGTCGGCTTCAATTACTGTTGAGCCCGGTATGTTTTACCGAGATTTTGAAAAAATTACTTTAGAGAAGGGTATGATTTTGCCTTGTTATACGGCATCCAAAAGTATCAACGCGATGGGTGGAATGTTTGGCAACAATTCCGCAGGAGAGAAGACTTTGAAATACGGCAAAACGGAGGACTACATAGTTAAGACAAAAATAGTTTTTGCCGATGGGGTGGAACAAGAAGTAAAATCGATTCCAATAAGCGAAGTTCTCAACAAAGGAGAACTTTACACAAGAGTTTTGAATTTAATCAAAGAAAATGAAATAGAGATAAAACAAGCTAAACCAAACGTGCATAAAAATTCTGCCGGTTACTATATTTGGAATGTGATAGGTAAGAGTTTGTTTATAAAAAATTCTGCCGTCTTAACCCTTCCCGGAGTACCGGGCGGGACCCACAACGATCAGAATTTTTCACAAACAAACTCTTATTTTGATTTAAATAAATTGCTCGTCGGCTCGCAAGGGACGCTCGGCATTGCGACCGAAATTACTTTTCGTTTAGTGCCAAATCCGAAATATTCCAAGCTCGTGGCTATTTTTACGAATGATTTAGCGCCACTCGGCAGACTGGTAGATGAAATTTTAGAATTGAAACCGGAGACTCTGGAGAGTTATGATGACAAAACTATGAAACTCGCAGTCCGTTTCTTTCCTGATTTTTTGAAAAATAAAGGATTTTTTGGAATGATAAAATTTATGTGGAGTTTCTTGCCGGAGCTTCGTATGATGCTTTCTGGCGGTTTCCCAAAACTTATTCTGCTTGCAGAATTCTCTGGTGAGAGTGATGAGAGTGTGCATAAAAAGTGCGTGGACTTGGCGGAAAAAATAAAACATTTTAAATTAAAAGTGCATATCACGAGGAACGAAGCGGAAGCGGGGAAGTATTGGGACATTCGGCGCGAGAGTTTTGCGCTTCTTAGGAAGCACGTCCGGGGCAAGCGGACGGCGCCGTTTATTGATGACATCATTGTACGTCCGGAATTTTTACCGAAATTTTTACCACTCTTGGATGGAATTTTGAAAGAATATGAAAAAGACCTGACTTACACCGTTGCTGGGCATGCGGGGGACGGGAATTTCCATATTATTCCTTTGATGGACTTCTCAAAAGAAAATACGGCGCAAATTATTACCGAGCTCTCGGATAAAGTTTATGATTTAGTCTTGCGTTTTCACGGCTCCATCACCGCCGAGCACAATGACGGCATCATCCGCACGCCGTATCTAGAAAAGATGTATGGCGAGCATATAATAAAAATTTTCAGAGAAATAAAACAAATCTTTGACCCAAAAAATATTTTTAACCCCGGTAAAAAAGTAGGCGGAACTAAAGAATACCTACGAAGTCATTTGGCATTAGAACACCCTCACCAAGATCATAGGGTTTAATTTATTCATTTTTATGTTAGATTACTACTGATGAATGAGCAAAAATCAGGATTTGCAAAACCAAAAGATTTACTACCCGAATACATTAAAATGTATGAAGTTTCTGGTCAAGATCTGATAACTAGACACAGTCTAAATAGGTATATAAAAAACACAGAACAAGATTTTTTAATAAAGGAACAGGTAGACAACTCTTCGGATAATTTTGAGAAAAAAATTAAAGAAGCAATTACTGATGAAGAAAAAATTTCCTTAATAAAAGAAGGATTAAAAAGTTCAAATATTGAAATGCAAAAAGCATCAGTGATAAGTATATCGTTCTTAACTTCAAAAGAAAAAATAAGCTCTTTGGTCAAATTATGTTTAAAAAGCGATGATCTTGACATTGAGGCGCAAAAAGAAGCAATAGGAATGATTGATTCTATACCAGAGAAAGAAAGATCTTTTTTTATTAAGCAATGTTCAGAGAATCCAAATATTGAGATACAGAAAATTTCTATTGAACAAATTGGACGGGCTCCAATAGAAGATAGAGTTTCTCTAATTAGGTTATTTTTAGGAAACCCCAAAGTTATCCCTGAGGTTCAAGCAGTGTCAGCTAAAGCAATAATGTATTTACCAGTTGAAGAAAGAGCATCATTAATAAATTTAGGATTAAAAAGTATCCACCCCGAAGTAAGAGAATCGGTTGCAGGAGAGGTGAGTTTAGTAAGACCAGAAAAAGAAAAAATTTCCTTAATTAAATCGTGTTTGGAAAATCCTAACGTCGGAGTACAAAATTCCTCGGCTGCAGCAATAGGACTTTTACCCTCGTCAGATGAAAGGTCTTCTTTAGTAGATCTTGTTTCAGAAAAAATTAAAGAAGGATTAGAAAATCCCAATATGGAAATTCAGAAAAAAGTAATAGAAATGATTGCATATGCATCTCAAGATAAAAGGCACTTATTGATTCGGAAAGGTTTGGAAAGTCCCTACATTCAAGTACAAACAAAAGCAGCGTCTATGTTGCTGTGGGCAAGAGATGAAAATTTAAGAGAATTAGAAAAAATTCTTTCAGAAAAGGTTAGACAAGGACTGAAAAATCCAGATATTGAAGTACAAAAGGATGCAGTATATATGATTTGGTTTGTGCCAGAGAGAGATAAATTTTCTTTGGTAAAGTTGTGTTTAGAGAATCCAAGCATTGAAGTGCAGAAAAGAGCAGTTAAGCTGATTGTTTATGTAGAGATTCCAGAAGAAAAAAAGAAATTGTTTGACTTAATGTTGGAAAAAGATTTAGGTGAAGAACTAATTAAACATTCTCTTTATAGAAATAATAATATTGATAACAAAAGTTTTTCAAGGCAAGAGTTTGCAAAAACAGGATCCCAAACCACTCTTATTGGTGGTGAATTAAAAGACAAAACAATATTACGACACATAAAACCAGAAGCTTTTTTGACGTGGCAAAAAATTTACGAGGATTATGCTTCTTGGAAAGAATTTGGTTTTGATTATGTTCCCATAGAACCAATCGTGTCATACAGCTTAAACCTTAAAAAAGAGCAAGTAGATGTATTTAGTGTGGTTTTAGATTTGAATTTTGACGATTGGATGTATAAAACTGAGATGTTTTATGAAGAGCTAAGGAAGCAGAGAGATAGAATAAAAGAAGTTCTCTATAAGTTAAAGGTGAACCATCGTCATATTGATGGTAATTTCTGTCTACGTTTTTTTAGAAATGAAGACAGTAGTATCGATTTTAAAAAGACCCCTCGACTTTATTTAATAGATTTTGACGCTGCGGTGTTTGAAGAAAAGTAGATACTATTTTTGTTTTATTTTTAGTCTAACTGCATAAAAATTATCTAATTTAGTAAAGAATTTGCTTTTTCCCTTTTTTTCTATATAATAGTCTTCATGTTAAAAATCGTAGCTAAAAAGCGAGATGCCAAGACAAGTCTAGAGACTTTGCGAAAAGGAGGCGGAATTCCGGCTGTTTTTTATGGCGCAGGCAATAATTCAACTCCTATTTCTATTTCCAATGTTGAATTCAAGAAAATCTGGCACAAAGCGGGGGAGTCCACTACGGTAAAAATAAGTGTGGGTGGTCTTGAAGTTGATACTTTGATTCACGAAGTGCAGACGCATCCGGTCACCGACGAGCCGATCCATGTGGACTTTTTAGCTATTGATATGAATAAAAAAATCAAGGTCAATGTTCCGCTAGAGTTCGTTGGTATTGCTCCGGCGGTAAAATCTGGCATTGGAAACTTGGTGAAAGTTATGCACGAAGTGGAAGTGGAAGCTTTGCCGAAAGATTTACCGCACAACCTTACTGTCGATGTATCTAGATTAGAGAATCTTGAAAGTCTCATAACTCTTGCCGATATAAAATTGCCTGCCGGAGTAGTTCTAACCGCAAATCTTACTGACGTTGTGGCATCTATCGTTGAGCAAAAAGAAGAAAAAGTAGAAGAAGTTGCGCCACCGGTAGATCTCTCCACTATTGAAGTAGAAAAGAAAGGCAAGAAGGACCTGCCTGCGCAGACAGGAGAGGAAGGAGAAATCCCCCTAGAAGAAGCCAAAAAGGAATAGAATTATGTTATACTAGAGAAGTTATGACAAGAAATATATTCATAGCTTTTTTCGTCTTTGTTTTTTCATTTTTCGGATTGTTTTTATTTAAAACAAATGCCGCTATAAACTGTCTTTTGTTTACGACTTCTGCCAACACGGAAGACAGGAAATATTGTGAAAGAGAACTCGCCCAAATAGAGGCGCAGTTGGCAGAACTCTTGGTTAAGCAAAAAGAACAGCAAAAAAATACCGGCACCTTGGTCGGTGATGTAAATTATTTAAATAGTCAAATCAACACGCTAAAAACGAAAGTAAAAGCGCGCGCGCTTGCCATAGCGCAACTCAAAGTGGCCATCAAAGAGAAAGTTTCTACCATCGATGATTTATCAAAAAAAATCGAGCGTCAACACGAATCCATCGCTCAACTATTGCGCAATACTAATGATTTTGATAATGAAAATTTTATTCACTTGTTTCTCTCCGACGAGAGTCTGTCGGACTTTTACAGCGATTTGGAATCATATGCTTCCATCAAAGAGGCTGTGAAAACTTCTGTGGATGAATTGCTGGGCATTAAAGGTTTGACAGAGGAAGAGAAAAAACAGTTAGAAGATAAACAAAACAAAGAAGCTGATGCAAAGTATGAACTTGAAAATACCCAAAAAAAGGTCGCGCAATCAGAAGCGGAAAAAAAAGTTCTGCTTTCCATAAGCAAACAAAAAGAAGTAGAATATCAAAAACTAGCTACGCAGAAAAAAGCGGAAGCGGATAGAATTCGAGCCGCGCTTTTCCCGCTTCGTGACAGTCAAGCCATACCTTTCGGCACCGCGCTTCTATATGCGGAGAATGCAGAAAAGAAAACCGGAGTCAGACCTGCGTTTGTGCTCGCGATACTGCAACAAGAATCCAACATGGGCGCGAACGTCGGCTCTTGTGTTATCACAAATTTATCTACCGGTGAAACCAAGGGCGTAAATTCAGGAACAATTTTTATAAATGGAATTCATCCGACGCGGGACTTGCCGGTACTCCAAACTATTGTGGAGAGTCTGGGTAGAAATCCTCTGACTACGCGGGTGTCTTGTCCGATTGCCGGCGGAGGATATGGCGGAGCGATGGGTCCGGCGCAGTTCATTCCCTCTACTTGGAACATCATAAAGGCGAGAGTAGCCAAAGCGTTAGGCAAGAGCTTGCCGGATCCTTGGAATCCGGAGGACGCAATAATGGCTTCTTCCACACTCCTTATGGACAACGGCGCAGCGGGTGGAACATATACAGCCGAACGTACCGCAGCGCTGAAATATTACGCTGGAGGTAATTGGAGTAAACCGGCGAACGCTTTTTATGGCAATCAGGTGATGGCTCGAGTAGCTCAAATTCAAGCAGACATAGATTTGCTTTATAACCAGTAATGTGTTAACATAAACGGAATGAAAAAAGACATACATCCAAAATATGATACGAATGTGAAAGCCACCTGCGCTTGCGGAGCGGTTTTTATGATTGGCTCTACTATGCCCTCTATTACAATGGAAATCTGCAGTCAATGTCATCCTTTTTTTACCGGTAATGAAAAAATAATGGATACTGCCGGACGCGTTGAGAGATTTAACAAACGCAGAGCTGCTACTGCTTCCAAGAAGTAAATATCTATTCCCTGAGAATGTTTTAAGGAAACGTGTGGGTCCCCTGTCCTTATGACTCCGAGGGCGCAGTTTCAAAAAACATTCTCAGGGAATTTTAATTTTATGTCATTTAATCTAGAAGAACTTAAGAAAGATTACAAGACAAGCTTTTTGGCTGATATTTTGGAGCGCTTGGAGAGAGAGGAAAAAGAGGTGCGCGAGATGCTTGACTCCGATGAGTCTCTGCACGAACTCGCGGGTAAAGAGCTGAAATATATCCAGGAACAAAGAGAAGCAACGGAAAAACAAATCCAAGATATTTTGGATAAAGAAAAAGCAGAAGAAGCATTAAGAGAGGAATTTCCGAACGAAGCTGTATTAGAAGTGCGCGCGGGCGCCGGTGGAGACGAAGCTTCGCTTTTTGCTTGGGAGCTGGCGCACATGTATGAGCGATACGCAGAATTGGAAGGTTTCGATTGGAAAATAAATTATGAATCAAAAAATGATTTGGGTGGATACAAAGAAGCGAGTTTTGAAATCAAAGGCAAAGATGTTTATCGGAAATTGCGTTATGAAACCGGCGTGCACCGAGTGCAAAGAATTCCAGCGACCGAGAAAAATGGCCGAGTGCATACTTCTACCGCATCGGTGGCTGTGCTTCCGATAAAGAAAAAAGTAAATTTTGAAATTAATCCTGCCGATTTGGAAATGGAATATTCTCGCTCCGGAGGCAAAGGCGGACAGAATGTAAACAAAGTGGAGACCGCCGTGCGACTCATACACAAGCCCACCGGGATAGATGTTCGCTCTACCAATGAACGCAGTCAAGTAGCGAACCGCGAAAAAGCGCTCTCAATTCTTACCGCCAAACTTGCCCAAATGAAGGAAGAGGAAGAAGCTAAAAAATACGCTGGTGAGCGTAAAGGGCAGATAGGCACCGGCGACCGAAGCGAGAAAATCCGTACCTATAATTTTCCTCAAGACCGAATGACCGACCATCGCATCAAAAAATCTTGGCACAATTTGCCGAAAATTATGGAGGGGGGAATAGAAGATATAATTTCTGCGCTAGAATCTGGGGAAACAGGAGAAGAGGAGGAAAATTAATCATGCTATAATAACGCTCTTATGCCTTCCTTTCGAAGAATCTTTAAATACTATTGGTTTTCAATAAAGAAGTATCAGTGGATTTTTTATCTTATGCTTTTTGCTTATGGCACAGGGGCTGTTTTATCTAATGTAATAAACCCAATCATTTTGAAAGATATTATAGATACTATCTCCGGTTCAGTTCCCGGAGTAGAAGCAAGTAATCGTTTGTTTAGATTAATTTTTCTTTTCGGATCCGTGATTTTCTTATATCAAATTGTTTATAGAATCGGAGATTATTCAATAACAGCTTTTCAATCGAGGGCCATCAGAGATATTCACAACGATACTTTTAAAAGGTTATCCCTGCATTCATATAATTTTTACATTAATAATTTTGCAGGCTCTTTGGTTACTAAAGCCAAAAGATTTGCTTCTGCTTTTGAACGTATCGCCGACACTATAAGTTTCAACTTTTATTTTTCCCTCGTTAAATTTACTGGGATTTTGATAGTGCTTTTTTCTAAAATACCCCCCGTCGCTTTTGCTTTTTTGGGTTGGATTGTTGTGTATATTTTTATTTCCTTTTTATTTTTGAGAAAAAAAATCAAATATGATTTGGCGCAGGCTGAAGCAGATTCAAAAGTTACTGCTTCTTTTGCCGATGTTATTACTAATATTTTAAACTTAAAAATCTTCTCTTCCTCTAAAAAGGAGCACTCATTATTTAAAAATGTTACAAATTACCAATATAAAAAAATAAGCACAAACTGGAATTTTGACAACTTACAAAACGCCGTAAAAGGTCTTTTGATTGGTTTTTTAAATGTTTTTGTACTTTATCTAATGATAAATTTATGGCTAGACCAAAAAACCACAGCAGGTATGGTTGTGTTGGTGCAAACTTATATGTTTGGCATTTTTGACGAATTATGGAATTTAGGTAAAGCCATGACTCGTTTTGCAACCGAAGTTTCTAATGCCAAAGAAATGGCTGATATTTTTGACAAGGTACCGGATATCTTAGACCCCATCAGTCCAGAGAAGTTGAAAATCACAAAAGGGGAAATTAATTTTGAAAACGTTTCTTTTGAATATGTTGAAGACTTGGCAGTGTTTAAAGATTTCTCACTAAATATCAAAGCAGGCGAGAAGGTGGGTCTAGTGGGGCATTCCGGGAGTGGCAAATCCACCATTACCAAAATGCTTCTTCGTTTTGCCGACGTGAAAGAAGGAAGAATAACGATTGACGGGCAAGATATTAGAAATATCACGCAAGATAATTTGCGTTCCAAAATTTCCTATGTTCCCCAAGACCCGATTTTATTTCACCGAAGCATAAGAGAGAACATTGGTTATTCCAAAGATAATGCAACCGATGAAGAAATTATAGAAGCGACCAAAAAAGCGCATGCGCATGAATTTATTTCCAATCTTCCAAAAGGGTATGACACTCTCGTCGGCGAGCGCGGAGTCAAACTCTCCGGAGGCGAGCGTCAGAGAGTGGCAATAGCGCGCGCAATGCTCAAAGACGCTCCGATACTTGTTTTAGATGAGGCTACGAGCTCGCTTGACAGTTTGAGCGAACACTATATCCAAGATGCCTTTAGTGAGCTTATGAAAGGCAAAACCACGATAGTGATTGCGCACCGCCTTTCAACTATTCAAAAAATGGATAGGATTGTTGTGCTTGATAATGGGAAAATAGCGGAAGAGGGAACACATCAAGAGCTTTTGGCTAAAGATGGCATTTATGCTGAACTTTGGCGTCACCAAACCGGCGGATTTTTGGATTAAAATTGCTATTTATTTGTACTATGGTATACTTTTTCGGTAGTTTCTCAAGAGCTTTATTTTGCATATTGTGAGGTTCGATTAGTGTTTAGCATCAAGAAATCAAGTAAGCGACCAAGAGCATCTACGATCCGACCTAGGTCGGATCATTATAATAACTTTTTGTCCTTTTTAGTAAAAAAGGAAGAAGTAAAAAGTATGGCTACAAAGCTATATGTAGGGGGACTCCCTTACAGCACCCAAGAAGATGCGTTGAAAGACCTCTTCGCAGCGGCAGGTTCTGTTACCTCTGCTGTTATTATTATGGACAAGATGTCTGGTCGTTCAAAAGGTTTCGGATTCGTAGAAATGGCAACAGACGAGGAAGCGCAAAACGCTATCTCTATGTTCAATGAAAAGGAATTTGAAGGACGCAAGCTCACAGTCAACGAAG
>MFTO01000016.1 GCA_001786835.1 Candidatus Nomurabacteria bacterium RIFCSPHIGHO2_01_FULL_40_20
GAACCGATTATTCGCTTTTTGCTCAAAAGCCGATAATTTCTCTTTGAGAAGCTGATTTTGATTAACCAACTTGTTTTTAGCTTCGCGATATTCATTAGATTATTTTATATAACTTTATGGACGAAAAATATACTTTCAAAAAGTTTCTAAATCGCAATTGGTGGTTTTTACTTTTGGCGTTTTCTAAACTCTTCATCCAATCAGAAAAGGAGAGTGCTTTCGGCTCTCTGTTTCTCGATACGCTTTTCTTTGGTGGTATATTATTAGTAATAATGTTTGCCTATTGGTTTATTAGATACGGCCGAAAACAAAATAAATAATATGGGACTATTTTCAATTTTAAAAGGTGATATTTCTCATTTCAATAATAATGCAGTTCCTGTATTGAATGATATTTTTGCTAGGTTAAGTGCTCTCGAAGAATCTACTGAAAAAGAAATATTGTTGAAAATGTTCTCAACGGCACATGGCGGTGTAGATATTTTATTTCATCCAGATAAGGGCATTATCAAATATAAAGTAAAATCATTTAATAAAGAGGCATTTTATGTGATATATGAAATGCTTGTCCTTTTTCTTATTTTAAGTTTAAAAAACGTGAAGTTTGAAAAAGCGGACAACTTGAAAGATATTTTTATAAAAGCGGTGGGTCGTACTGAAGAATGTAATGCCTTGTGGAATGAACTAGAATCTAAAAAAGATGATGAAAGAATTTTTAAACCACTTTACGAAAAGATTTCTAGTTATACGGAAGGGCTTAAAAGAGAGGATGAACTAGCCTTTGTTTCCGCTTTTCACGATTATGTGCAGGTATTTTTAAAAACTATATAAATATGGGATTCTTCAGCAAATACAATGAAATTGAGAAAAATCTTTTAGAAACATATTCTAAGTTTTTTGATGATATGGGTTTACCAGACGCAGAGAAAATGACCCAAGATTTTTTGGATAAAGCGATAGAAGATTCCAAAAAAGGAGGAAGATATAATTTAAAAAACGTCGGAGATACTTTGCTTGAGAAAGAAAAATCTAGTGGACAAGCTAACTCAAATTTTGAAAGCAAAAGAAAAGAAGGTGTAAGGGATGAAGATATAAAATGGTGGTTTAACCTCAATGACATTGAAAGGATGATGATGCTAAAAGTTGATGAATTTCACCGTCTAGCTTTATTTATCAAAGAAAAAGAGGACGGAAAAACAGATGATGAAGCAGACGCCACGGTTAGAAAACATCATCCGATATATGGAGATTTAAATGACGAAACTCACGGCAGTGGAGATAATAGACCCTTGCCGCTTGAATTAAAAGACAGGATAAATATCTATATAGAAAAGCAAGGTGTTAATAATCCTAATTTCAAAAATCAGATTGATTCCTTCCAAACACTTAACGCCCTAATCAGAAAAGAAATCAGGGCTGGAAATATCTAACTCGCATTATATGAGTCCCACTCTCTTTACTGTAAACAACAACCTAAATATAAATCCGGACTCAAAGAAATCTGAACCAAAAGGAGATTTGAAACATTTTTTTGTAATTCGTGAGCAAAGCGATCCAAACAAAATCGTTTTTTCTGTCGTACTGAAAAATAATCATCACTCAATCATAAATAAGATATGGTTTTCAGCATTTATTGGAATCCCTAGTACCAAATTTGCACCTAGTCTTGAGGAGCAAGCAAATTTCCATGTAAAGACTTCAAATCTTGGCGGCGGCTCATATTTGTCTGGATATACCAAAGAGGAAGTAAAATTCGTTCCAGAAAGCATCATGGAAATTTTGTACTTTGAAATTCCCAAAGAAAAATTGTCGGGTGTTGGGTCGCTCGAATACTGTTTTGGATGTGAGTCAGTCAAGAAAATTTCTTTTGAAGCCTCTTGGGATGAGGGCGAAATAGGCCGACATCTCAAAGAAATCAACAGTAAAAATTTCATCAATTTTCTAAAGTACAAAAATCACAAGACCCTGTGGAGAAAAATCAGCCTTTTCGGCAAGTCTATTTATAAATTTTCTAAACGAACATTAAAAAGTGCAAAGGGGCTTTTTGTTAGGGAGAAGGAGTTTTAAGGGAGCAATCCCCGCCGTTTTATAATATCTCCTAAAAACGGCGGGGATTTGTGCGCGCACAGGGTGGGCGGGGCAAGCACAATAAGATTTGTTTGTGCCTAGCACAATCCATATTCTTTGAGTTACCACGACCAGAGAACGAAGCCACAGAGTTTAGAGTTACCACAGAACGCGGAGAGGAAGCGCCTCGGTCGCCGTGAGGGCGGAGAAAAAAGCAAACAAAAATGTTAAAATAACTTTATGAAAATAGGCATTATCTTACAATCAAACAAACCCGAACACGCATGGAACACATTTCGCTTTGGTATTACCGCGCTGAAAGCAGGACATCAAGCAGAAATTTTTTTGATGAATGAAGGTTCAGAATTAGACACCATTTCCGACAGCAAAGATTTTGATGTTTCGGTAAAAGTGACGGAATTCAAGGAATTGAAGGGTGAAATCTATGCTTGCGGCTCTTGTCTTAAAGTGCGTGGCAAGGAAGAAAGCAAAATTTGTCCCGTTTCCACGATGTCCGATCTATTAAAAATGGTCGAGAGTTCAGACAAAGTTTTAGTTTTTGGTTAATTCAGGGTGGCGAGGTTTCCGAGCGGCAGCAGGGCTGGCTTCCTTAGGGGGGGAATTTCGCCAGCCGAGCCCAGAGAGTTCCGTTCGGATATTTTCAAACAGACACCGTATAAAATTATTCTTTTGCTACTGTCGCAGCCCAGACTGAACGCGCGCCGTTTTGTTTTAATACGGCAGCAGCTTCTTTTAGGGTTGCGCATGTTGTGGCCACATCATCTATCAGTAAAATATTTCTTCCCTGAAGCGTTTCATTGTTAGTAACAGCAAAAGCTCCTGAAATATTTTCAAACCTTTCGTCACGCTTTAAATTAAGTTGTGGTTTAGTGTTTTTTGAGCGTATTAATATATCTTCAGATGCCATTTGAATATTAAGCAATGAAGAAATAGTTTTACTCAGTAGTGCGGATTGGTTAAAACCTCGCCAGCGCAAGCGCTCTTGAGCTAGGGGCATTGGCACGGCTAATAAATCATATTTTTGATAGTCGGGAGCAACACAGTGTATTGCGTGTGCCAAGGCGGCCGCAAGCGGATTAGCCAGTTTTCTTATAAATAAATATTTAAGATCGTGTATGGCGACTTGTCCGATAGGATGTTTGTAGGGCATGGCGTATATGAATCTTCGGAGCCCTAGTTTTATTATGCAATCGTGGCGAATTGCGCTGTCGGGAAGTCTTTTTTGGCAAATAGGACAGCGAATATTTATATATTCAAAAAGAGTATTTTTGCATTTTTCGCATAGGAAATTACGCTGCAGTTGTAGCCCGCAACCTATACATGAATAGGGGAAAATGAGTTCGGTCAGCATATAATTTATGTTATACTATATGTATGCCAGGTAGTGAAAATTCGACCGTTCGCCTACGGCGAACTTAACTTAATTACCTGGTAAATTTTTTAATAGGTTAATGATATTTTAAACTAGAAATTCGTTAATTATCAATATAAATAGTCGAATTTCTACTACCTGGTATGATTTTGAATCTATTCCAGAGAAAGCCGAAGGGATTTCTCGGTATTGATATTGGAACCTCGTCAGTGAAAGTTGTGGAGTTATCTAGCACAAAAGCCGGGGTAAAATTGGAAACTTATGGCGAACTTAAGGCCTATGGTTATTTAAAAAGACTTTCTGATCCTATTCAGAGCAGTTCTTTACAGATGTTGGACAGCGAGGTAGCCGAAATGATCAAAAGGATAATCGATGACGCAAATGTTTCAAGTACCGCAGCATCAATGTCTATTCCGGTTTTTTCTTCTTTTTTTACTTTACTGGAATTGCCGTCAATGAGCGTCAAGGAACTTGCCAGCGCGATTCCTTTTCAGGCTCGCCAGATAGTTCCGATACCAATTTCTGAAGTTGTACTTGATTGGGAAATAATCGGAAGATTTAATCCTCAGGCCGCGGGAAGTACAGTACAAGAAAAATTATTGGTTTTGTTGGTGGCTGTGCCGCGCGAAGTTGTAGATAAATACGTCCGTGTTGCTAAATTAGCCGGAGTTGAATTGCGCGGGTTGGAAGTTGAAACTTTCAGTGTGGTGCGCGCATTGTTACACGACAACCAAGAAACTAATTTATTGCTGGATATTGGCGCGCGTTCAACAAATATTACTATAGTCGATAGCGGTACTATTCGCATGAGCCACAACCTTGATATTTCAGGAAATGAATTTACCAAAACTCTAGCTCATGCGTTGGGTGTAAACATGAGACGCGCGGAAGAACATAAAATATCCCGAGGATTAGTTCAAAAAGGAGGAGAGTTGGAAGCCTCTCGGGCACTTGTTCCTTTGATCGATGCTGTAATGCAAGACGCAGAGAAAATAATGAATATTTATTATCGGAAGTACGGTAAAAAAGTAGTGCGTGTAGTTTTGGGCGGAGGAAGCTCTAATTTACCCGGACTTCGTGAATATCTTGAATCGCGTTTTGCCCGCGAAGTTGTTATAGGAGAGCCGTTTTCAGCCATTAAATATCCCAATATTTTGGCACCGGTTATACAGGAAATAGGCCCCGCGTTTGCGGTGGCAACAGGTCTTTCCTTGCGAGAAATTTTGCCGTCAAAATTAGCAGTTAAATAAAAAAATGGCAATTACTATTAGTTCAAAAGGTTATGGAGGCGATGTAAATAAATCTGTAAATTACGGATCTTCTATTCCGTTGTTTTCTGTTATAGCGGTTATAGTTTTTGTGACAACAATTATTCTGTGGTTGACGCTTTTTGCTATAAATTTTTCTTTAAAAAACCAGAAAACCGATCTTGAAGAAATAAGAACCGAATTGCAGCTGGAAAAAAGCAATCTTAAGCAGGAAGAAAGCCGTCTGCTAGACGCGCAAAGAAGGGTGTCTCAAATTAAAGAATTATTAGATAAACATCCCAACGGCCGTCTTATTTTTGACGCTTTAAATTCTAGAACACGAGGCGATGTAAACTTTACAGCCGCAGAAGCCGATCTTCAGGGAAGCACACTAGAATTAACAGGACAAGCTAAAGATTTTCAGGCTCTCGCGGCACAAATTTTGGCTTTTGAACGCGATGATCAAAATAGATTTCGTTCTGTGGCGGTAAAGAATATACGCAGGGATATTACATTGGGCGAAGTGGGAGCAGTATCATTTTCCATGTCGTTGGGTTTTGATTCAGCCATACTTGTGAATAAATAATAAATTATGCCAGGTAGTGAAAATTCGACCGTTTCGCCAAAGGCGAAACAAAGAATAACATTATCTGGTAAACAGCAAAAAATATTTTTAATTAATTAACTAGAAATTTACTAAACAAATAGTCGAATTTCTACTACCTGGTATGGATTTAAGAATTATAATTTCAATATTTCTTCTTTTGGGCAGTTTTATAGCCGGTGTTTTGGGCATGGTTCCATCATGGCAAGCAATAAATGAAAGCATTGCGAGTAAGAGAAATGTAGAAAAAACAGTTCGTGATCTTGAGATGTATTTTGCAAGTTTCGATACGTTAAAAAAAGATATTAAAAATAATATAACGCTCGAAACATGTAATCGTTTAAATAATA
>MFTO01000017.1:0-351 GCA_001786835.1 Candidatus Nomurabacteria bacterium RIFCSPHIGHO2_01_FULL_40_20
AACCAGTATGTTGACATCGTCTCGCTTGGCATCTTCCAGTAAGTCCTCTAAGAAAGGTCGGACATCCTTTAGAATTTGAATCGTTTTTGTGGGGTCACTTAAATATTCTTCATCTATATCCACCAGCTTCTCCGGCACATAGTTCTCGCTCAAGAAATACACTTTAGAATATTTATTCAAAAGCTCTGGGTCGAGGGTAGCCAGTCTAGTTAATTCTTCTATCTCCTCTTCTTTCTCCTCCTGCTCTCGCTCGAGTTCTAGATTTTTCCTCTGCTCTTCGGATAAAAGCGCGTTCATCTCCGCATTTTCCATCAACACTTGGTCTAACTCTTCATCTTGAGCGTTAAGTTC
>MFTO01000017.1:371-5624 GCA_001786835.1 Candidatus Nomurabacteria bacterium RIFCSPHIGHO2_01_FULL_40_20
AAGTTCGTTAAATAATTCATTCTTCTTTTGTTCAAACTCTTTGGTCTGTAGCGCAAGTTCTTTTTGGATGCTTTTCAAGTTAAATAGTAAATACCCTCCTCCTAAAATACTCGCTAAAATAAACAGGCCTAGAAGCGCAAAAAGAAAGTTCTCGTCATTTAAATTTTTAAACCATTCTTTCACAGAAAGAATTATATCATGTATAATATAAGGATGATACAAGGAGGCGGTTTTTCATTGGATGAAGCCCTAGCTCAAATACCACCCTCGGCGCTGTGGCTCGGGTTGGTTATTTTCGGAGCGCTCGCGCTTGTCATCAGCCTCGTGCTTGTTTTTCATTGGAATAAATACAAAATGCACAGCCCGTGGAACACGAGAGCGCAAGCGATTTATGTCATCGGGCTCATCGCTCTACTTGTCTTATCGGCAATCGCTTTATCAATTTACACGACATAGCATGATTACCTTAGATGAAAATGAAAAATTAATCGCTGTCTTTAGAAAACATATTTTCTATGTCATCGTAGAGATTTGCGGACTTGTTTTAGTCGCTTTTATTCCTCTCGTAGCTCACGCTATCTTCCGACCGATTATTTTTCCAAACCCTGCGCCGAGTTCTATTTATTTCTTTTTATTTTTATATTTTTTATTCCTTGCAATTCTTTGGGTCATAGGTTTTATGATGTGGACGGATTATTATTTGGATATGTGGGTCCTGACAGACAAAAAGCTCATTGACGTGGAGCAAAAAGGGCTTTTCTCGCGCGAAATCTCAAGCATGCGTCTGGACAAAATTCAAGATGTAAAATCAGAAGTTTCGGGACTGATTCATACTTTCCTTGGGATTGGCAACGTGCATGTGCAAACCGCCGGCAGTGAAAAAGAATTTGTAATTCCAAATGCCAAGAACCCAAACAAAGTAAAAGAACAAATTCTCTCAGCGCATAATAGCCAAGTGGAAGCAGTCCAGATTGTGCGGATAGAAAATATGCTATAATCTGGCTACTCTTTATGAAATATAAGTATATTTTAATTTCTGCTTTGTTGTTGGTTGGGATAATGTTTTCTGTGGTTATTTTCTATCGTTTAGACCCGGCGGTCCTGACGCGACTTTCATTTTACGTAGATTTGGCGAATCCTAGGGTGAAGGTTGTGCAAGTGAGAGAGGGTTTACGTAAAGAAGAGGTGGCGGAAGTGGTGGGAGAAAAACTCGGTTGGGATGATACCGAAAAACAGGATTTTCTAAAAATACATCTCGCTTACAATAGCGCCGACCACGAGGGCAGGTATTTTCCAAAGACTTATTTGATTGATAAAAACGAAGAGCCACTGGAGGTGAGCGCCGTTATGCTTGAGGAGTTTGAAAAACAAACAGAGAAAATTGAGGAGTCTTCGGAAGCAAGTAAAAAAATAGACGGAGAAACGGCGCTCAAGATTGCTTCCATTATTCAGCGCGAGGCGGGAGGTAAGGGCGACATGCGTCTCATTTCTGGAATTATCTGGAATCGCATAAATAAAGGAATGAAGTTGCAATTGGACGCTACGCTCCAATACGCCAAGGGAAGTGTGGTGGAAGGTTGGTGGCCACGAGTCCGGCCGGAAGATAAAAAAATAAAATCCGACTACAATACTTATCTATTTAAAGGTCTTCCTCCGGGAGCGATTGCCAACCCCGGCCCTGACGCGCTTTTAGCCGCCTATCATCCGCAAAAGACCGATTGCTTATTTTATTTGCACGATAAAAAACGAAAAATTCATTGCTCTAAAACCTATGAGGAGCACAAAAATAAGATAGCAATCTACTATTAATTTTTTTCTTTCTATTTTTTAAAAATTACATCTCTTTATGCGTTTCTGGACTTACAAAACAGCAATCTATTGCTTTTTTCCCACTTCCGCACGGACACATTTCTCCTTTTCCACAGTGCTCTACATAAGACATAGGTGTTCCATCTCCCTTCATTGCACCACAAGGACAAGCCCCCTTCAATTTTTCATACATTGTTTGATCAGCCATATAATTAAAATTAAAAGATTATTTATAAACTAATAAAACGACCTTTGCTTTTATTATTATAGCATTTTATTATTTTAAACCAATCTGTAATTTTTTATTTCTTACAAATCCATACAAGGGTCCTATAAAGGCTCCGTTCAAGAAAAACCAAATATATTCAGCCAATGGAATCCCAAGCACGAGCTTTGAATACCAATTCTCGTGTAAATACCAAAATTCGCGAATATAATTTGGAAAAAGAAGAAAGAGAAAATAATAAATCATAGAACCCAGTAAAAGCATGATTATCCCACTAATCACAGAACCTTTAATTAAATCCTTTCGGGAAAGAGCTATAACGGCAATCCCAAAGAAATACGCAATAATCCCCGAATAAAATGAGTTTAAATGGGCAATATAAAACATTCCGAGAAACACTGATATAAAAGCGAGAATAAACATGTATCCCATAAAATTAGACCGTCTGGATTTTACTTTAGAAGAAAAACTTTCGGACCTAACGGATCTAAATTTTAAGTGATAGAGTTCTATATATATTACCGAGGCAATACCTCCGATTGAAAATCCGATGATAAAGTCTTCAATGCCTATGGGTGTTCCTAAAAGCGTAAGCGGTCTCCACCAGTCTTCCAAAAATACGACTTGGCCTATTATTCCCCCTATTCCAAAGACAATGCTAATAAAAAGCATCGCTCCTCTTAAATCCCTCCGGTGCAAAAAAAGAGCGAGCCAAACGGCAAAAAAAATTAGTGCCCAAATAATATAGAAATACTGATAATCCATATTCTAAATTATTTTTTCTATTTCCAAAGCGAAAGAATAATTCCAAATACGATGAAGGTGACAAGTTGCGCGCCGGCGGAGATGAAAAACATTTTCCAAGCCATCTTCTTTGGTTTACCACTCCAAAGCGATGCTCCAGCTGTCGTCGTCATCACAAAACCAAACCAAGTGCAAATCGCAATAGCAACAGCGCCGACAGACGGATCTGCCCAATTTAAAATATAGTAGGCAAGTACTCCGGCGGTAATAAAAGAAAGCACGAACTGAACAAAATACATCCCCCACATACCTTTTTTCATCGCCTCCTTTTGCTCGGGCGTCATACTATCCGCGCCCATCACTTGCATATAAGCTTTTCCAAACAAAGGCCCATACCACACAAATCCCACCACCATACTAGCCACTGCGCAAACCAAAACCGCTAAATAATTTATTGTCATATTATTTTTTATAAATTCCGACGCTCTCGGTCGGAATCCCGACTTTACGTCGGGGTTTAGTAATAATTATAATTATATCAAAATATATATAACATATAAATGCCCAAAATTTAAGAGGGAAAGAAATGCTTGCGGGTAATGTTAGAAATTTTTTATTTCGGGTGTAATCTACACCCTTACAAACTCCAGTTTGTAAGGGTGTGTTAGGGAAAATAAACCACCTTTTATGTGACATTCTCGAAAACCTTTATAAATTCCTTGTAGTGAATGATCTTGATATTTTACAGAAAGCATTTGTCCGGAAGCTAAAATATTTACCACAACTTCAATGTCTTCTCTTTTTATTTTCCCAGAGCGTAATATTTTTTTAAGAGATTTTTGAAAACGAGTAGTATAAAACTTAGAGTACATAATTATTTTTTAGAAAGCATGTCATCAAACATTTTTTTTGTAGAAGAATATCTTTTACCATGTTTCAGCGCATACTCTGCCTCTTTCTCATACTTGGCAAACATTTGAGGAGTATACTTATGCATAAAACCGAAAGGACATACATAATAGGTATTCTTGGGGTCAGAAACCTGAGTTAGTAAGTATTTAACCCCAGAAGATAAATCAAGCCCCATGTTTTTAAATGCCTTTTGCGCTTTGCTTTTTGTCGCTTGGTCTATTCTGATTTGTATTGTTGTATTCATAATACAATTATATACCCTTGTAATGACAATGTCAATACAGTTATCCACAGGTTCGAATTTGATTTGTGGTAAGAAAAAAAGTTTTTATCTCTCTCCTAGCAGTTTTTCGGCATTTTTGTGCGCGTATTTTTCTTGGACCTCCGGCGCCAGCCGGCCGATAAACGCGCGGCTGTATCTGGTGAGCGCCTCGCCAACTTCTAAGTCGAGCGACCACGGCGCGCCAATGCCACGGTCGGTCCCCCAGAGCACTTGGTCCGGATGACCCTCAATAAAATTCTTCCAAGTCCCAAGGTCTTTTTCAAGCAGAACTTCATAGTCGGCAAAGTGCGCCAAGACTTTTTCTTTGCTTACATCGGGCCTGATTATCCAAACATCTCCATAGAGTTCATCCACTTCGTAATACACGTTTTTATGACGGGAGAGAATATCGTCTATGTGTTTTAAATTCTGCCGGCCTTCTTCTTCGTAGGGAATCAGCTGGTCTCCGTGCCAGATAAAATTTATATCCGGATTTTCCGAGAGTATTTTTTCAAAGCTCTCTTGCTGTCCTCTGCCTAAATGAAAATAAATAACTAGGTTATTTTCTCTGACAATGGGGTAAATCGCTTGGAGCCGCGGAGAGTCCGGTGGCAGGGCCAGAGAACCCTTCGGTCCTCCATTGTCTCCGCGCTCGTACAGACCTATCTCGCCGTAGCCCGCAAACATCCCCGGATATGCTCCAAGCATTTCCTTTAGTTCTTCCACAGTTACGGTTGGAAAACCGTCAGCCCGGTCGTCGTGGTATGGGGGCATAATAAAGGGAACAAAACGCTCCCCGTATTTTTCCATTGTCTCTTTGACAATTAAAAGGGACTCGTCAATAATCGGCTCCCACACAGGAAAGAACGCAAATGCCATTTTGATATTTCCTGATTCCAACATGCAAACATAGTCTGACATAGTCGTGTTTGCCCCGAGGATAATCCGCTCCTCTCGGCCGTCAGATTTTCTGAAAGGTCCGTCAGGAATCGATGAAATATGGATATGCGCATCAATCAAATCGCCTTGGTACGAATTAGGGTACGGTTCTCGCTTTTCTAGCGTATCGCAATCTTTGGAAGCCACTGCCGCTTCAACCCATTTATCCGTACTTCTTGTTTCTACCCTTTCTTTCATCCGAGGCATAACAAACGCTATTCCTGCTACAAGAATAACAGCTACTATTACCCAGACAATCTTTTTTACCATAGGATAATTATAGCAAAAAGATGCTCCGAACGCTGAACAAAATCTGAACTTTTTTCGCTAAAAAAAGTTCGTATCTAGTTTCTTGGCTCCC
>MFTO01000018.1 GCA_001786835.1 Candidatus Nomurabacteria bacterium RIFCSPHIGHO2_01_FULL_40_20
CCCCACCCCAGATAAAATCCTTTTTCTTTATGCAAATTTTTAAATACTATAATACTATCAATCAGTTTCTGTACGTTTAAATCACGTTCCTGAATTAAATTCAATACCGAAGGTCTAATTAGCGTGGAGATAATAGAACTTTTTTCTTCATTCGATTTTTCTGAGGTATTTTTGATAACTTCTGAATAAATATTTTTTGAAAAATCATATACTTCCTCAAACTCTTTCGTGTGTTTGATTGCATCTAGAAGATAAAATAAGATTGCTTTTTCTGTTATCTGATGAGCCTGATATTCTGCAAATGTCGGGTCTGTGTACTTGAAGTAATCTTTTATGTCTTTCTCTGTAAAATTTGGGCTTAACCATGCTTTTTTATAAACTTCCAAAGAATCTCTGGCTCTTAGCTCATCATTTAAAAATTTCTTATTTCTCGTATGAGTAGAATCTCCCTGTACAGAGTGAGATAGCTCTGCGATGAGTATAAAAAAATTACTCATACCTACTGGATTTATAGCAAAAAGCTTCTCCTCTTTCATTAGAGAATCTGGTTGATTGACTTCTTCTTCCGGGAAAAAATAGGAGATCTTATCCGCGCTATTTGACCCTGCATAGTCCTTTGGATCTTCGGGAATAAAAGAGAAGTTTTTGCAGTATTTCGCAAATAACCCGTAAAACTTGAGATATAAATCTTTTTCTTTTTCTTTTGAAAAATTATCAAGATCGTTGTATTTTGCATAAATGTCTTTATATTGGTCAAAACAAAGAGCGAGCTCTTTTCGCTCGTCTTCTTCCAAATCGTTTACATACTTCTCGATTTCCACTTTGTCTATAGCACCTTCTTTGACTAATTCTGGCATACCATGATTCGCTGATTTTGCATAGTGTTTTAATCCCTGCTTAGTTAATTGACCACCTACCAAATAACTTACTCCTCCCATCAAAACAGTCTGCAAAAAATCCTTACGGGTATAGGGTTTCTTGTCTTTCTTTTCCGGATTCTGATTTTTTAGCTCTTCTTTCATGGATTTTTAGATTTGATAAGGTGGCAAATAATACATCGGGTCGAGATAGGCGCTGGTAGCGGCTATGGGTTGGGTCAAAATCTTCCCAGGGCACGATTTTGAGGGCAAAGTCTCTACATTGACCGCCTCGGCCACGTAGAGCGAAATATGCAGGTGCGGAGCCGTTACCCGACCGGTGCCTCCGGTGTATCCTATCACTTCGCCTCTACCCACTCTTTGACCTTTCACAACCTTTATTAAAGATAAGTGCGCATGGGTGGAAGCAAGTCCATTATCATACTTTATCAAAACCCACTGACCGAAAGACGCTCCCGGACATGTGAGGTCGGTGTTGCCAGTACCTGCGACTACACCCCCGGACATAGCGTAAGTTTTAAGAGGCGTCCGAGCGCGAAAATCAGTCCCCGAATGCCCGTTCGCATAGATTCTGTGAGGCCCGGTTTTCTCACCGAAAGGCTGGGTGACAAAAATATAATCAAGAGGCCAAGCCAAAACACCGGCGCTAGGCAATTTGGAACGGTCCAAAATATACTCTAGACGCGACTCATAGTCGCGAATTTCGGCTTCAAGCGCGATTCTTTTGGCTGTCTGATCAGCGACGAGTTTTTGATAATTTGCTTCACTCGATTTGGTCTGAGTCAGTAATTTACTTTTTTCACTTTTATTTCCTTCTACAACTTTTCGCTGGTCCGAAAGATCGGTTTTAAGCGATAAAAGTTTGTTCTTGGCGTCAACATTCTCTTGCCTATCCCCTTCTAATACAACTTTTACATTTTGGAGGTGATTAATCTTTTCAATAATTTTTTCTCGAACCACAATCATAGAGTCAATATCATTCCAAATTGAAGTGAAATCTTTATTGGACAGCAAAATTTCTGTCATCCCCGAATTTTCAATCTCGGCAACCCGCCGAATGTCTAGCATTATCGCTTCACGGTCGTTCTCGATGCTTTCTTCTTTATCTCCAATATCAGAACTTATATTCTGGATGACCAAGTTTGTTTGGTCAATTTTTTTTTGAGTGATATTGATATCCGCGTTTAATTTTTGACGAGTCAAATCTAGTTGCTTAATGGTATTAGAGAGGGTTGTTTTTTGTTGTCCGAGAGTGCCCAGTTGCTTTTGATAGCTCTCAATTTGAGCCTCCAATTGTTCTATTTCTACATTTTTCTGATTGATTTGATTTTTGATTTCAGTGGCAGTTTCCGCGCGCGCAAAAAACAAAGGCAGGCAAAGAAAAACGCCGACCAAAAAGAAACTAAATAGCTTTTTGTAATCGAGACATGGTTTCATTTTTTCCTAAAACTGAAGCGACAATAAACGGGTCTGGGGATTTATCACGACCAGTGAGCGCAAAACGCACCGGATGAAGCAACTCCCCTCTTGTTTCTAATTGTTCAGCGACCAACATCAAAGCGCTTTTAATATTTTCAATATCAAAATTCTCTTCTGTTAAATCTGACAATACCTTGATTGCGAGTTCTAAACTTTTTTTGGTTTTTTCGACATTACTATTTTTAAAAATAAGTTTGGCTTTGTCGTATTTGGGAGCATGGAGAAAAAAATCAAACTCCCCTGCCCCGACCATGCTCTCCACATCACCCCATTTATTTATCCGCTCAAAAATAAGAGACACTAATTTTTTATTCTGTAATTTTTCCGGCAAGCGCGCTAAAATATTTTTCTCAATCTCCTCACTTGAAAGTTTCTTAATATATTCTTTATTGAACCATTCAAGTTTTTCTTCATTAAAAATAGCTGGACTCTTTTGGACACGCGAAAGATCAAAACTTTGCACAAGTTCGTCATGGCTAAATATTTCTTGCTCTCCGCCCGGATTCCAGCCAACAAAAGCAATCCCGTTTAAAATGGCTTCGGGTAAATAACCTTGAGTTTGGTATGCAGATATAGGTAAAGCGCCTCGACGCTTGGAGAGTTTGAGTTTGTCCGAACCTAGCACAAGTGGCAAATGCGCGTATATCGGTGTCGGCGCGCCGATAGCTCTCTGTATGAGTATCTGACGTGGAGTATTAGAGACATGGTCCTCTCCACGAATTACATGCGTGACACCCTCTTCAAAATCGTCCACCACAACTGCTAAATGAAAAAGCGGTTCGCTTAAATTCTTGGCAAGCACAAAATCTCCTAAATCTTTTGTATTCATCGTCACTTCTCCTTTTATAACGTCAGTAAAAGTTACATCTATGTTTGGATTTTTGAAACGCACGATTTCCTTGATAACCTCCGTTCCGTCTTTTGCTTCTTCATTTGAAATGTATGCGCTTCCCTCTTTAATCATTTTCTCAAGAAAAAATTTATGACGAGCTACATTTTTCGATTGACGATAAAGCTCGTCATATCCGAGCCCGAGCCATTTTAGACTCTCTATTATATTTTCTTCAAATTCTTTCTTAGAGCGTTCCTTGTCCGTGTCTTCAATACGCAAAATAAACCTGCCACCATTTTTCTTGGCATGCAAATACGAGAAAATCGCCGTCCTATAGGCGCCCAAGTGCAAAAACCCCGTCGGCGAAGGCGCGAATCTGGTCACAATTTTTACTTGTTTTTCCTCACTCACTCCCCTATTTTAACATTTTTAGTTCAACTTTTAGACTTGACAAGAGTTAGTAAAAGTAGTATTCTTTTAAAAAAATAAGAACAAATGAAAAAAACTGAAAACGATATTCTTCTTGAATACGAGGAGAATGTTGGACTGCTCATTAAAAATCATGAGGAATACCTAAAAGCTCTGGGGCTTACCCAAAAAGATATGGAGAGAAAAATTGTAGGTCGTAGTAAAAAGAGCCGCCGATTTATTTTCAACAAACCTCTAAAAAATTGGCATTTTACTGGTATAATTCATGTAAGTGTTGGAGATATTGATTTTTTCCTTTTTGCTAAATATCTACCCCACATAAACGACGCTAACCATGCTGGCCGAGATTATTACTTGATTGCAGCTGCTAGCAATGGTTTTAATCCTGTAGGAACCAGAGTTTTAGAAGAAGGAGAAAATTATGTGGGTGTTCTGAATGGTAAAATGCACGGCATTTTACTCAAACAACTTGAGTCAATTCGTCAGTAAAAAACAAGATCATCGATAAAGAGTCTCATAAACTAAACACCCATGAGACTCTTTTTTATTTTTCATGCCCGAGGGCGATATTGACGATTTCGCGAGCGATTTTCATGGCTGCGTCGGGTTTGTGAAATGCCTTGGCGTTTTGCGCCATTTGCTCGTAATGTTTTTTATCCTCCATAATTCGTTCTATCTCTGAATTTAAGATATTTGCAGTCATATTCATCTCTTCTATCACACTGCAAGCGCCGGCGCGAGCATAAGCAAAAGCGTTTTTCTCGGAATGGTTTGCATTGGAATTGGTAAAAGGCACTAAAATTGACGGAATACCCCAACAGGCTATTTCAAATAAAGTTGAACCAGAGCGAGAAATTATTAAGCTCGCCACCCCCGAAGCCATCTTGATAGAAAGCGGATTTAAGTAAGACACCGGCATATATCTGGTTTTATTTTTGTCTCCCGCAAGCACTACGCTCACCCGCCCTTCCACTCCTTTGAAATTTTTAATTCCGGTCTGATGAATTATTTGATATTTTTTAAGTAAAATTGGCAAAGCATCTATCAGAGTCTGATTTATCAATTCTGCGCCTTGAGAACCTCCTAAAATTAAAATAACCGGGGCGTCCGATTCTAATTTAAAATGATCCAGCGCTTTGTCTCGCGGAGCGGGAGTAATTATTTGACTTCGGATGGGTTGACCTGTCCAAGCGACTTTTCCTGTCGGAAAATATTCCGCGGCTTCTTTGAATGACACCGCTATCCTTTTAGCGAATTTTCCCGCCCAAGCGTTCACTCTGCCAGGAGTGGAGTCGGATTCGTGGATAATTACAGGGATACGGAGGAGTTTAGCGGCAAAAATCGTAGTAAAACTCGCATACCCACCCTTGCCAAAAACAACATCCGGATAAATTGAAAACAATTTATAAAAAGCGCCAATAACACCAAAAAAAACTTTGAACATGTCAAAGAAATTTTTCACGGAAAAATAAGTTCGCATTTTGCCGGCGCTTACTTCTTCATAAATCAAACTATTTTCAAATAGCATCTCCTTGTCATACGGGTCGTTAGACATAAAGTAGAGCTTGGCCCCCACTATATTTTCGTGGTCTATCACTTCGTTGACCTTCTCCGCTACTGCAATAATCGGATAGAAATGTCCACCTGTTCCTCCTCCTGTAAAAACTATTTTCATACTATTTACTTTATAACTTTATGAACTTTATAACTTTATGAACTCTTCCCTTGATGTTTTGATACTTGAAGCACAATCCCTATCGCTACAAGATAAATCATGAGCGATGTCCCGCCGTGACTCATAAAAGGCAGTGGCACGCCGGTAAGCGGAAAGACTCCTGCAACCGAAGCGATATGCATAAATGCTTGCGCTCCGATTAGTATAACAATTCCAAAGACCAAAAGTCTACTGAATAAATCGGGGGCTCTACTAGAAATACGAAACCCGCGGAAAATAAAAAACAAATATAAAATTACTATACCTGTGGCTCCTAAAAAACCCAGCTCCTCGCCAACCACAGCGAAAATAGAATCCCCTTGGGCTTCCGGTAAATAAGTGAACTTCTGCACGCTTTGACCGTATCCTCTACCGAAAATTCCACCAGAACCTAACGCAATCAATGACTGCCGAATCTGGTAGGAAGAGCTTTGCGCATTCTGGGTTGGGTCAATAAAAGTTTTCACTCTCTCTTTCAAATACGGCTTGGCAAAAACCAATACCCCAAAAAGAATGCTCAAGATAATAAGCGAACCAAAGAGATATTTCACCGGAACGCCAGAGACGAACAACATTGCAATCCCTACTATACAAATCAAAATCAAACTTTTTGTATCAGGTTGTTTTAAGAGAATAAGGGCAATAATCGCAAACATGCCTAAAAAAGGCAAAATACCCCATCTTATGTCTTCTACTTTATTTTTTATGAAAGAAAGCCAAGCGGCAAAGTAAATAACAAATCCAAATTTTAGCGCCTCCACTGGTTGAAAAGATACTCCACCAAAATTTAGCCATCTCTCTGCTCCCCCATGAGAAAGACCCAAAGAAGGAATAAACACCGCAAGAGTGAGCAAAATTCCTCCCAAAAAAATAAGGAGAGAGTATTTGCGCCAAAATTTATAATTTATTCGAGAAGCAATATACATAAACAAAAGACCTAAGCCGAGCCCCAAGACCAGTTGGTTAAAAAGCACCGAATAAAAAATCTCTTTATTCTTATCCAAAATACCCAGTGAAGCCGAAATAAACATCGCTACTCCGGTGAAAACCAAAATAAGCACCGTGGTCAAGAAAAACTTATCAACCTTTTTCTGTTTTGTTCTCATTAGCTTGTGACTGCGAGAATAACTCCAATAATCGCAAATATGACTCCAAAAATCCAATATCGCATCGTCACTTTTGCAGATGACCAACCAATCGCTTCAAAATGGTGATGGAGTGGGGCAAGTTTAAAAACTTTTTTGCCTCGCCGTGCTCTAGAAGTCATTTGAATAATATCGGAGAGGGTAGTGACGACCAGAGGCATAGCAATGACAGGCAAGATTAAAACTGTATCCGTCAAAAATGCGAGTGTTGCTAGGGTTACTGTAAGTCCTATCATTCCGGTCTCCCCCATATAAAATCGCGCCGGCGGAATATTGAACCATAAAAATGCGAGGGTTGCCCCGGTCAAAACTCCCGAGAAAGTCGCGATGTCTATCTGGTTGTTCGCATAAGCGATAACGGTGTAAGCGCCAAAAATAGAAGCAAGCACCCCGCCAGAGAGCCCGTCAATACCGTCTATCACGCTCCCCGAGAAAGTAGCTAGCGCCACTATTATAAAAAAAGGGATGATTAAAATTCCTAAAGTCAAATCTCCGCCGAAAGGTACGTGGATGGAGGTCATTCCCAACTTGTAAAAAAACCAACATCCAATCAAAAGCGCGATAAAAGAGACCAAAAACGCTTTCCATTTACGCCAGCTTTTATCATCGCGCGCAAAACTACCCTTGCCGTAAATCTGAATCAAGTCATCCCAAAGACCCAAGATAGAACCTAAAATTAAAGTAAAAAACGGAATCAGGGTTTGATTGCGACTTAAAAAATTCATTTTTTCGGTTCCTAGAGAGGGAAATAAAACAGAAATGAAATAAAACAAAGCAATTACCAAGAGTACTGAAACCCAAATTATTATTCCGCCCACACGCGGAGTCTTTAGTTCTTGCTCTTCGTTATGAATTTTTTGAAAGTCAACTGCCGCGTCGTTCCCGCTCCGAGAATAACGTTTCCACATCTTGTATTTATAGAAAAAATGCGTGGCAATCGGAGTTAGAGTCAGCCCCAGAAAAAAAGCTAAGGTTGTCGGCACAAAAATTTTTATTAAATCCAAAAACATAGCTGTATTTTAGCCCTTTTTGAGAGTAATTACAACTTGCTTACTAATTTTAGTATTCTATCGTAAATGGAAACGAGATAGATGCGTCATGCTCGGGAAGACCGGAAGCATTGCTTCTGTGAAGCACCAATGTTGCAGGACCGATGTAAGACTCCGGAACTTTTAGGTCTCCCCTAAATGGCACAAAGTCCTCGGTCATCCATTCACTTTGCGCTTCGGCATACCAACTCGCTAAGACATTGCCGTCCTTATCTAAGACTTCTATCGGAAATGTCGCCTCAAAATACCACATACCCCGCGCTTCCCCTATTACTGAAAATTCTTTGCCGGTAACCGCGTCCGGGAAGGGCAATTCTACTTTTATCATGTCATCTGTAGCATTTACATAGATGATTTTAGATACTGATTCTTCGGGTGCGCCCACCTCTTTGGGCACCAAAACATTATAAGCCACAATCGCAACTAGTATTAAAATAATAAACCAAATTATTTTTTTCATTCTTTTATTATACTAAATAACCGGACATATTGCTCCAGTTAGGGGGCTGTATTTTGTGGTAGCTGTGCAACCCACAGTGGAGACTCCAGCAGTCCCCATCAAAGCCAAGCGAGATACCGGACCGAATACTCCATCTCCGATAAGGCCTTTGCTTATTTGGAAAGCAATGAGCGCAGACTTGGTAATTGGACCAAAACTTCCATCTGCATTTACTCCTAGAGCAATTTGCATTGCTTCCACATCATCTCCTTGCATGCCGAGTCTGAGCGTTCGAGTTATACCTCCGACTTCCGCCACTTTATTTTTTAACGCTTCGGTTATAAGAGATGGCAGAGCAATATTAAGTGTTTGAGCTAAAAGAAAATCACTTCTGTATTTAGTTATTACAAAATCTATAAGTTCTTCTTTTTTGTCATCATCATTAATTTCATCCAGCGCTTGTTCCAAACCAGAAATTTTATTTTTCAGCGGAAAAATACGGGTGAGTCGAGGTAGCGGATCTATCGGGTCACCATCATCATTGTGGAGCTCATAGTGTAGATGTGGCAAAGTGTATTGCGCATTACCGGTATTCCCCACATAGCCGATGATCTCTCCCACTTTCAGCACATCGCCTTCATCAATATCTGCAAACTCACTCAAGTGTAGATACGCCATACTCTCGCCTCCCGGATTGGCAGTATAGACATAGAGCCCAGCAGAATCGCCTTTCCCTATACGCGTCACCACGGCCTCGGTGGGGCTCGCTACCGGCGCACCCTTGGGCGCCATAATGTCCAAACCTTCATGGGTTCTACCACCTTCAGCACCTCGTGGATCTCCAAAGTTGGGATAAAGATTAAGCGGTGTAATACCAAAGAGTATAGGCACCGGAAGTTCTATCACCCTATCATTATCAAGATCGTTTATTTTACTCCGCAGTGAGCTGGTTCGATGTCGAGCAAAAGCCGTATCAGGCGAAACAACTGCAATATTAAACATCAGAATTAAAATAAATACACTAATCTTTAAAACTATACTTTTCATGCTCTAAGTATAACAACATATGAGAGATTAATACATATTAAAAAGATGCGTGAGTAAATATATATGTTAAAATACTTACTATGGAAAACAACAAACATTTAACGCGTCAGGAAAAAGTAAGGCGTAAGAAAAACGCTATTCGAAGTTTGAAAGCTAAAATGAATGCAAGGAGAACGAGAACAGAGAAATTCGCCGATTGGCTTACAAATTCTTTCGGTACTACTTTTTTCCTTGTTTGCAATTTTGTTCTTTTTTTGGTTTGGATTATTTTAAATACAAACGTAATATCCAATGTTAAACCTTTTGACCCGTTCCCCTTCAGTTTTCTAACTATGGTAGTTTCTCTTGAGGCAATATTTCTTTCAGTCATCGTGCTCATATCGCAAAATCGCGAAAATAAAATAAATGAATTGCGAGAAGAAATTGAACTTTATATCAACACCTACACCGAAAGCGAAATTACGAAATTAATTTATCTGCAAACTCTGCTCCTTCAAAAAAACGGCATTGATGTTTCGGCCGACAAAGAAGTCCAAGCCATGCTCAAAGACTTGGAGAGCGACGAGATAGAAAAAGAACTGGAAAAACAATTGTTTTAATTCTTTTTAAATCGCGCCTTCGGATTTCAAAAGACGCATCTTGGCATTTGTCCCGCCTCGATTGTAGTCCCCTATTTTGCCGTCCGAGCGGATGACTCGGTGGCATGGCACATCTTTGTGAAAATTTGTCCTCATAATATTGCCCACCGCCCGCGACGCTCCCGCACTTCCCGCCTTACGCGCGACTTCCTTGTAAGTAAGCATTTTACCTTTTGGAATTTTCTTAACCACTTCCAAAACTTTTTCGGTAAATGTTTTCATTTATTCTTTTGGTTTGAAATCATTATGCAAGCCGTCGGTGCAGTCACATTCCACGAGGGCGTGGTTGTGATTGGCGCAATCAGGCGCTTGGCAGACGCCGGGGTTTTTTGAGACTCCCCTGCAACCGCCTAGGCAGATATAATGTTTTTCTTTTGTTTCTTCCATAGAGCTATTTTAACACAAATTAAATATTTTTTAAAATCAAATAAATAAAAAACACTATACTACTTACAACTCTGCTATCGCAAGATTATAAGTAAAATTTATTCTTTCTTTTTTAAATCAAGGCACACGGAATTCAAGCAATAATGCTTGCCGGTTTTGGCTTCTCTGTCATCAAATAAATGGCCTAAGTGGGAGCCACAATTGGCGCATACTACTTCTGTGCGCTCCATACCCATAGATGAATCAGGTAAAAATTTTACAGCATTTGGCAGAGCTTCATCAAAAGACGGCCAACCGACAAGCCCCGGAGTGGAGGTATCAAATTTCGCACCTGAAGAGAAAAGTGGATTCCCGCAAACTTTGCAATTGTAAGTGCCTTTCGCTGTTTCCTTGTAATATTTCCCCGAAAATGGCGCTTCTGTCCCCTTCTTACGAAGCACTTCATATTCCTCCGTTGTTAATTTATTTTTTATTTCCTCTTCGGTCATAAATAGATAATAGCATTTCTTATTTTTTAACTTGAGGTCAAATTACCATAATCTAAACTACGCATCCATCCGTTGAAGTTCTAAACACAGTGGACGAATCGTAGGTAATGTTATTTAAATCAGAGAAACGAGCTCCTCCGTCTTTTACCTCTCCATACCCTCTCACAAAACTATTCCCTTCTTTTTTAAATATAACTTGCATAATAGAATTTGTTCCTTCTGATTGGAAAGAATAATCTCCCAAGAGAATCCCATCCTTGTAAGTACCCACAAATGTGCCACTCGAGCTATCTTTTTCAAAATTCTTAAATAGAAGTGTTCCCTTAAACGTCTCACCTACTTGCGATAAAATCGTAAGCGTATAAACATCTTTCCCAAGTGTAGCTACATAACAGCCCGTGATTGAATCTTCCATTACCACAGGAATCACCGGAACAGGAATATTCCTACTTGGAATTGGAAAAGTTGTTTTTACTTTATTGGCGTAGATAAAAGCAATTATTATTACTAAAACTATAACTGCGATAATTACCTTTAGATTGTTTTTCATAATTTTACTATAGCACAACTAGCTTAAAAGCTTACTATTAGCTAGCGATAACGAATCAATAATTTTCATAACTATATTTTACTTCAAATACGAATCAAAATAAATAGCGTGGCAGGTGTAGCCACCAGGGTTTTTGATTAAGTAGTCTTGATGATATTCTTCGGCTTTGTAAAATTTTGTAAAGGGTTCAAGAGTTGTCACCACAGGGCCCTTCCAGCGCCCCGACTCATTCACAATTTTTACAAAATCTTCTGCTTCTTTTTTCTCTTCAACGCTCTGATAAAAAATCGCTGAGCGATATGAAGTGCCTATGTCGTTGCCTTGTCTGTTTTTGGTGGTTGGGTTATGAATTTGAAAAAAGAAATCTAAAAGATTTTTATAACTCGTCAGTGCTGGATCGTAAACAACCTCGAGCGCCTCCGCATGCCCTTCGTGGTTTTCATATGTCGGATTCTCCCGAGACCCTCCAGTATAGCCCGCTTCCGTATCTACCACACCATTTTGTTTGCGCATCAAGTCCTCCAAGCCCCAAAAGCACCCTCCGGCAAAATAAGCTTTTTTATAATTATTTTCCATAAATTAATTTATCCTTTACTCTTGTCGTCTGCGGTAATCGTCATATTCTTCTTTTTCTCTTTCTTCTTCCTCTGGAGTTTTCTTTATTCTTTGGCGATGTTCTTCGCGACTTTGTAACTCTGCTAATTCTTTTGCTTTTTTTTCTTCTGCTTTTTCGCGAATTCTAGCTAAGGCTTCTATCTCCTCTTTTCTCCTCTCTTCTTCTTCCTGATAGTGTTCTTCGTAGTAAGTCATGCTTTTTTTACATCACTTCGATTATTTATACCAATCAAGCAACAGAACTTCTATGGCAGGGTTTCTTTCGTTTACAAGTGACTTGAACTTTGCCACGTCAGAAAGCCCATTCGGTCCGCGATAGTGATATGGAATTACAATTTTCGGAATAAACTCTAGAACCACGCTGGAGGCTGTTTCTATGTCCATAGTGTAAGGCAAGTTCATCGGGATAAAAGCTATATCAATATCTTCAAGCGCGCGCATCTCTGGAATATCCGCTGTATCGCCTGCGATGTAAACGCGCACTCCGCCTCCTTCCACCAAGTAACCATTGCCTCGGCCACGGGTGTGATAAGCGTCTAGAGATTCCGGCAAATTGTACATCGGGATAGCTTCAATTGTAAAACCCCGGTCAACACTGACTTGTCCATTTTTTAGCACTTCAGTTTTTTCCAAAATCGCTCCTTCGAGCTTTTCTGCCACTGCTTCCGGCGCGATTAATTTTGTATTTTCGCCGACAAGAGTTGAGAGAGTCTCCAAATTAAAATGGTCGCCGTGAATATCAGAGAGTAAAATAATGTCGGGTGGTGGGGAACTAGCATATAAACTCGCCTCCCCCACAGGGTCATTGTAAATAGTCACACCACCCCAATTCATCACAAAGCTCGCATGTTCCACCGTAGTAATGACGGGAAGAATAGTGTTTTTTGTTTGATTCTGGTCTTCTTTGTTTTTCATAGAAAATATTATATAAACTGCGACTAATATAATCAAAACAACTAGAATTTTCTTCATATTTTATAAATTAATTTCATTAACAATCTTTTTTCTGCGCAGAGCTGGGAGACTAGGACTCGAACCTAGATACCAAGGACCAAAACCTTGTGTCCTACCGTTAGACGATCTCCCAGCTCTGCGCAGAATTTATTTTAATTGCGACAATACAGCTCATTTTCGCTTAAAAATAGCTTTATTGCAAGTGAACTTTTTTTATTTCTCCTCCAAAATTTTTATTAGCGCGAGTTCGAGTGGGAGCTCGGAGATAAAAGCGTTGTCTATGTTTGCATATGCTTCAAGTAAGATTGCTAAGGATTTTGAACGAAGCATTCCGGCTTTGTCTTGCCCCACAGTTTCTTTTAAGAACACCAAATCATCCTCGCTCAAGTCGTTATTCATTTCCTCTTCTAACTTCGGCGCATAGCGGAGAATTATCGCCATTCGGAATTTTAAAATTATGAGTTTCAAGAAAAGTTTCATATCCAAGTTCTCCGCGCTTGCTTCCCCTACTATTTTCAATCCTCTTTCCAAATCTTTGTGCGCTATGGCAGTGATAAAATTATTCACCAAAGTCGTCTTGGGCGCGCCGGTTATTTTTTCTACGTCCCCTTTTTGAACTTTTTTTCCTTTGGTAAAGTTTAGAACTTTCTGAAGCACTCCGAGCGCATCCCGAAATGAGCCATCAGCCAAAACCGCCAAAAGCTCTGATGTGCCTTTCTCTAATTCAAAGCCTTCCTTTTTTGCAACATCTTCAACTATATCTTTCAGAAACTTTTCATTCCCTTTCTTGAAAATAAAAACCTGACAGCGCGAAATGATAGTCTCTGGCACTTTGTGAAATTCGGTAGTCGCCATGATAAATATTACATGCTTTGGTGGCTCTTCCAGAGTCTTCAGTAGCGCGCCCCAAGCGTCTTTGGAGAGCATATGCACTTCATCAATAATGTAAACTTTATATTTTGAATCAAAAGGTAGCACTCGCACCCCATCGCGAAGTTCCCTGATGTCATCAATACCGCGGTTGGAAGCGGCATCTATCTCATACATGTCGTTTGCCGACACGCCTATCTCTTTAGCAAATATGCGCGCTACCGAGGTCTTGCCTGTGCCTCGGGAACCCACAAAAAGGTAAGCGTGGGAGACTTTGTGTTCTCGGACAGAGCTCTCAAGCACAGAGACGATATGCTCTTGCCCCAAAACCTCAGCAAAGGTTTGCGGTCGGTATTTACGATATAAAGCTAATTCATGCATGAGGCTAGTATAACAAAAAAGATAAATAAAAAAAGCCCTGCGAGTTTCAAACCCGCAGGAATTTCGTAATACTAATTCATCCCAATTCAATTTAAAATGAATTGATTTTTTTCTGGTAAAAAATAGAGAGCAGTATTGTCACTACTCTTTATTCTCCTTGCAGTCCAAAACTTGTCTTGAGGATTAATCTCGTACATTATAGAAGCTGTCCAGTCGCCAGATATTTTAGGATATCTAATTCTTATCGGGATTGGTGATAAAGGGGCTAGATCGGGTTCTGGGCAACGATAAATTGAGAGCCACATACCGTACACTCTCACTAAAGAAACCACAAACACCCTTTTTTCATTAGGAGTAAGATTTTCATTGTCAGGTAAAAATATACAAGCAGATGGAGTACAACTTTGCTTTACCCATTTAAAATTAAAATTATCTAAAGCAACGACTCCAACAGCAAGCAAAATATTGTTCCCTTCTTCTTGTAAGATAAACTGAGTCTCATTTTGTACTAATATACTTTTTAAAAAGTAATCAATGGACTCTGGCGTAATTCTTTCTCTATGAATGTTCATATTTTTCGTTTTTATCAGTGAACAAATAAGACCTATTATCAAGTACTAATTTAATACCTAACTAGAAACTTGTCAACAATATTCCTTACTTCTTTTGCATTCTCGGCTCCCATTAGTTTCATCCGAAGCTCTTTAGCGCCGTTGAAACCATTCACGTATGCCTTGTAATGCTTTTTCATAATGGCGAAGTTTTTTCCGCCAGCTGGCGGATTACCGAGCATACTCTCAAAAAGTTTGGTATGTTCTACCATCACACCCAATTTCTCTTGCGTAGAAACAGGAAGTTCTTGAGAAAAGCCTTGGGAGGAGTGACGACGACGGACAGAGAAAATTTTCAGTAGAAAATTTTCGTGCTTTTTAAGAGAAGCTTCCTGTTTCGTAGCAAACAGCTCTTGCCCTTCGCTTTCGCTCAGGACGTTTTTGTTAGTAAACAAAAACGGGTTCCCAAAAATTGCCCGCCCTAGCATCACTCCATCGCAACCATACTCTTCGCACTTTCTCCTGCCGTCGTCTAAATCCAGCACATCTCCATTGCCTATGATTAGCGTATTTGGCGCCACCCGATCGCGAATTTTCAGAATTTCGGGCATAAGTTCCCAATGCGCCGGCACATCCGACATTTCTTTACGCGTACGCAAGTGTATCGTGAGCGCAGACAAGTCTTCTTTTAGTATTTCTTTTATAAAATCAAAATCAACTTTGTTGTAACCAAGACGAGTTTTTACAGACACCGGCATCCGCCAGCCGGCGGACTCACCGCCTTCCTTGGCAGAACGGATAATTTCCCGTGCTAGTTTAGGGTCCTTGGTACAATACGCTCCGGCTTTTTGTTTTTCAACTTTTTTATCCGGACAACCCATATTTATATCTATGCCGTCAAAACCAAGCTCTCTAATTAATTTTGAGGCCTCGCGAATGTTATCCCCATTCCCGCCAAATATTTGCGCCACGATTGGACGTTCCTCTTGCCCAAACTTAAAATCAATCAGTAATTTCTCTCTGGCCTTCGGGTGCGCCAAGCCGTCCGCAGAAACAAACTCTGTCCAAAAAACATCAGGTTTGCCGTACTTGGCGATAATAGTCCTAAAAGCGCAATCGGTGACATCCGCCATTGGCGCTAAACAGAAAATAGGTTTATGAAGTTTTTGCCAAAAATTTTGCATTAAATAATGAAGCTAATATGTGTTTTAGAAAACATTGCGCAGGCGGGTAGCCAAGCATAGCAATCCGCCAGCTGGCGGATATGCGTGTTTTATAAAATACATATTAGCGGAACCTGTATAACTGCATACAATATAAATTCGTCATTCGACAAAAATAATAATAAATTCTCATTTTCTGTCTCATTTGAATTTATAATATACCCTATTGTCAAAACGCAAATCAATGTATTCAAGCTTTTCTCTTTTTTCTTTTAGTTCGGTTTTGAATGGGTCAGCATCTACGGATGCTTGTAAATTCTCGGCAAGTTTTACTAAATCATCTCCTTTGTTAAAAATAATCCGGGGCGCGCTCGGGGGCAAAATATTTGAGGATAGATAAATTTCTATCTCGCCTTTTACCTTGCCGTTTTCTTTGACTAAAAGCGAAGAGGGTTTGATATCCAAGCTTATGATGTTTTCCATAAAATGCGTCATTGCTGAAAAATAATCCGGCAAATAACGCGAACCAGTAGGATCTTCTGAAACTCCCTTATCTGTTATCCCAAAAAATTTTAGATAAACATCATTTGAAAAATACGGCGCTTCGTCGAAAATGTATCCGCTCTCATCCATAAAATAGCACTTGGTTTCTTCCGGCTTTACTCCGAGAGAGGGTAGTGTCTCCCCGCACCAAGTATAGAGACCCACCCGTTCACCTACAGAGATTTCTAGAACTCCATCTTTTTTTAAATTTAAATTTATATCTTTGAGTCTTGTATGTTGCTCGCCGAGTAGAAGTGCAATCCTCCCTTTCGGATAAAGTGTAAAATTAGTTTTCGGTAAAAACCATAAGTAAAAACCTGTGAGCTCCCCTTCCGCAACTTTTTTAATATCATCTGTTTCCACTATCTTATTGCCGACAACTTCAATATTTGCAATATTTAATTTTGGAATGCGAGATAAAAAACAAAGCCCTACAAAAACAACTATGAGTCCAGCTAAAAAAAACGCGAGTTTTATTTTTAAAACCCTTCTCTTTTTCTTTTTTATTTCGAGTAAGCGCGGAGAACTTAAAACATCTCGTTTTTTCATGGGATTAGTTTAATTTACTTTATAAATTCTTTTCCTCCCATGTAAGACCTCAAAATTTCCGGAATTTTAATGCTCCCGTCGGCTTGCTGATAGTTCTCCATAATGGCTATAAGTGTGCGCCCCATAGCGCAGATAGTCGCATCGTTCATGTGCACTAATTCCACTTTTCCATCTAATCTTTTGACTTTAGTATTCAAACGCCTAGGCTGAAAACTTGCAATTAAATCCGAAGTGTGTGTCTCGCGGTAAGCATTTTGTCCCGGCATCCAAGTATTAATATCTATCTGCCGATAATCGGGCTTGCCCATATCTCCGGTGCAAATCATCATAACTTCGTAAGAAAGACCAAGCGCTTGTAAAAAATATTCTTGAATCGCTATTAAAAATTCTTGTTCTTGCAGTGAATTCTCGGGTAAACAGAAAGTTTCCAATTCGAGTTTTTCAAACTGATGCACGCGTAGTATCCCTTTGGTGTCTTTGCCGTAAGTCCCCGCTTCCCGACGAAAAGCCGGTGAGTAACCCACATAACGCACCGGCATTTTTGCTTCATCAAAAATATGGTTCATATGCATCGGGCCCAAGGTATGCTCGGCGCTACCGACGAGATATATGTCATCGCTTGGGATATAATATTTATCTTCAGTCGGATATAATCTCGCCATCTTGAGATAAACATTTGGCTTGACCATAAAAGGCGGGATAACCGGAACAAAAGGCTTGGGGCTCACATTCAAATTTTTATCCTTAATTATTTTTTCTAGAGTTTCTTTATCGGTAAGAATTCCTAAAAGGAAATTAATGAGCGCAAACTGCATTAGCACGAGATCGCCTTTTAAATATGTAAATCTGGCGCCGGCAACTTCGGCGGCAGTTTCTTTGTCTATAATTCCGAGATTTTTTCCTAAGTCTTCATGGTCTTTCGGTTCAAAATCAAATTTTGGTTTTTCTCCCCATTGTCTGATTACAACATTTTCAGATTCATCTTTACCTTCCGGAGTATCTGGTGAAGGAATATTTGGCACTAAGAGCATCAATTTTTGCCAATTTTCCATCACGGCCTTCAATTTTTCTTCGCGCGCCTTGATGTCTTCTTTAACCAGACGCATCTCTTCTATTAACTGCATTTTATGCGCGCCATCTTGATCGCGAGAAATGTCGTTGGAAACTCTATTTATTTCACCTCGCAAGTCTTCTACTTCCTTGAGCATTTTCAAGCGCTCGTCGTCGAGCGTGAGGAGTTTGTCTAAATCAATCTCCACCCGCTTTTTCTTGGCGCCCGAGGCAACAATGTCTTTATTTTCTCTGATAAATTTGATATCTAACATCTTCCTATTATATACAAAATTGATATAATTGTAAAAATGAAGCTAGAGAAATTACCAAAAGAAAAGTTCCCGAAAGCTCTGCTTGAAATTCCGCAACCGCCGGAAGATTTATGGATTATAGGAGACTTGCCACCCGAGAATTTAATTCCGCTTTGCGTCGTCGGTTCACGCAAGTTTACTTCTTACGGCAAGGAATGTTGCGAGAAATTAATAGCTGGGCTAAAGGGTTACCCTATAATTATCGTTTCCGGTTTTGCTATGGGTATAGACACCATTGCTCACAAATCTGCCATGAAAGCGGGGCTCAAGACTATCGCCTTCCCCGGTTCTGGACTTTCTAGTGAGGCAATTTTTCCAAAAGTAAATGTGAATTTAATAAAAGAAGTGGTGGAGGGTAGCGGATGTTTGATTTCAGAGTTTGAGCCGGATTTCAAAGCAACCCAGTGGTGTTTTCCCTTACGCAATCGCTTGATGGCTGGATTTTCCCGCGCGGTGCTCATCATTGAAGGTGAAGAAAAATCAGGGACCATGATTACCGCCCGACTAGCCACAGAATACAATCGCGATGTCCTCGCCGTGCCGGGTTCTATTTTTAATGGAACTTCCAAGGGCACGAATAAATTAATTCGTCTAGGCGCCACACCGATAACTAAATCCGAAGATATTTTAGAAGCGCTAGGATTTGAAATTCCAAAAGATGAAGAAAAGCAAGCGAAGTTATTTCTAGACCTCTCACCCGAAGAGAAAAAAATAGTGGAGCTTCTGCGTGAACCCATGCCTCGGGATGAACTCATTCGCGCGCTAAAAATGCCTACTCCGCAAGCAAACGCGCTTCTTTCCATAATGGAGATAAAGGAATTGGTGAAAGAAGAATTGGGTGAAATGCGGTTGTATTGAAAATACAAAACATTTCAAAATATTTGTCAATCTTTTCTTTGCTAGGGAAAAGTATGCTAAAATCAAAGCATTAAAAATAATTTTTAAATCAAAGTATGCATAACACAAAATCAAAGTTGGAGTACATTTGGTTAGATGGTTATAAGCCCACTCAGAGCTTGCGCTCTAAAACTAAAATTGTGGAAAATTTTAGTGGAAAATTAAAAGATTGTGAAAATTGGTCCTTTGATGGGTCCTCCACCCGCCAAGCACCCGGAGGATCATCAGACTGCATTTTGAAACCCGTTTTTGTTTGCCCCGACCCAGCCCGTAAGGCGGGTTTTTTAGTTATGTGCGAAGTCCTGAACGCCGACGGCACAGCGCATGAGAGTAATGGCCGAGCGACGATAGAAGATGATGACAATGATTTTTGGTTTGGTTTTGAGCAAGAATATTTTCTTTGGGATACAAAAATAAATAAACCGCTTGGTTTCCCTCCTGAAGGTTTCCCTCCTCCGCAAGGGCAATACTATTGTTCGGTGGGCGCTTCTAATGCATATGGCAGAAATATAATTGAAGAGCATTTGGACATTTGTCTGGAGGCGGGATTAAATGTAGAAGGCATCAACGCAGAAGTCGCCACTGGTCAATGGGAATTTCAAGTTTTTGCTAAAGGCGCAAAGAACGCTGGAGACCAAACTTGGATAGTGCGTTATCTCTTGGAGCGTGTGGGAGAAAAATATGGCGTGGCAATTAATTGGCATTGCAAACCACTCGGTGATGTGGACTGGAATGGTTCGGGTATGCACGCAAACTTTTCAAATTCTCTTATGCGAGGAGCCGGCAACAAAGAAACTTTTGAAGCAATTTGTAAAGCCTTTGTCCCACTTGTGAAAGAGCATATAGAAGTATATGGCGCCGACAACCACCTCCGACTCACCGGCAAACACGAAACTCAATCCATAGACCAATTCTCTTATGGCGTCTCCGACCGAGGAGCATCCATACGAATACCAATCTCTACTGTTGTGCGTGGCTGGAGTGGATATTTGGAAGACCGAAGACCGAATTCCTCTGCCGACCCTTACAAAGTGGCAGGAAGGATAGTCAAAACTGTGAAGACTGTAAAATCGTAGCCTTCTCCCCCTGATTTGCTAAACATTTTGCTTTCGTGTAATACTTGGGTCATGCGATTATTGATTGTGGAGTCACCATCCAAAGCAAAAACTATTGAGAAGTATCTCGAAGGCGCTTTTACCGTGCGCGCATCCGTCGGGCATATTCGTGATTTACCGAAATCAAATAAACAAGCGATAGATATAGAAGGAGGATTCATTCCGCATTATGAAATCTCAAAAGGAAAAGAAAAAGTCGTGCATGAACTCCAAGGGCTCGCAGAAAAAGCTACAGAGATACTTCTCGCTACCGACCCCGACCGTGAAGGCGAAGCTATAGCTTGGCACATAGAAGAACTGTTGAAAAAAGATTTTAAGGTAAAAGCGCCGATTCAAAGAGTTGCTTTTTATGAGATCACCAAAGAAGCCGTGGAGGAAGCGCTAAGAAATCCGAGAAAAATTGATACTGCCCTAAGGAAAGCCCAAGAAGCGCGCCGAGTATTAGACCGTCTCGTGGGCTACGACCTCTCGGGACTGATTTGGAAAAAAGTGCGTTATGGCTTGTCTGCCGGCCGGGTACAGTCCCCCGCGCTCCGCATCATCATGGAGCGCGAGCGGGAGATCAGGGGCTTTGTTCCGGAGAAATTCTGGCGCCTATTAGGACTTTTTGAAACAATTAAAAAAGAAAAACTTACCCTAGAATGCGCCGAAGAGCCCCGCGATGAAAAATTGGTTAGTAAAATTTTGGAGGTCGGCAAAGCGGGAGAGTGGATTGTGGATAGTGTAAAAGAATCTGAACAAAAGCGCTCTCCTCGCGCGCCTTTCACCACCTCAACCTTGCAACAAACTGCAAGCTCCCGACTCGGCTACTCTCCATCGCGGACTATGCAGATAGCGCAAAAACTTTACGAAGCAGGACACATCACGTATATGCGAACAGATAGCACCACACTCTCTAGCTCTGCTCAAGCGCAAATAATATCTCAAATAAAGAAAAAATATGGCGACAAATATGTGGAGGCCAGAATTTTTAAAACCAAATCCAAAAATGCTCAAGAAGCGCACGAGGCCATCCGCCCGACTCATATAGACAAGATACATGCGGGCACCGAGGACCAACAAAAACTATACCGCCTTATTTGGGAGCGAACAATTGCTTCGCAAATGTCAGATGCAAAATTACTCAAAACTAAAGTGACCGCAAAAATTGTAGGGCATAACGACTTGCCAACATTTGGCGCTGTTGGCTCGCGTCTTCTTTTCCCGGGATGGCTGGAAGCGGATCTCGGCTCTCGAGGAGAAGATGTGGAACTGCCAGAATGTAAGGAAGAAGAAAAATTAAAATTGCTGGAATTAAATAGTGAGGAGAAATTTACCGAACCTCCGGGGCGCTACTCTGAGGCCGGGCTTATTAAAGAACTGGAAACTCGCGGTATCGGTCGGCCTTCTACGTATGCCTCCATTATGCGCACACTCGAGGAACGTGAATATGTGCGAAAAGAAGGACGCACTTTATTCCCGACAGATGTCGGCGAAGTCGTGTCAGATTTTTTGGAAAATAATTTTGCAAAATATATTTCAGACACTTTCACTGCGGAAATGGAAGACGAGCTCGATGAAATTTCCCGCGGAGAGCGCGAATATGAAAAAACTTTGCGCGATTTTTACGTTCCATTTTTAAAAGAAGTAAAATCAAAAGAAAAGTTAGACAAAGCCACGAACTTGGGCGACGCGCCGGAGGGTATCAAATGCCCAAAGTGCGGAGGTAAAATGATAATCAAACTCGCGCGCGCCGGCAAATTTTATTCCTGCGCGAATTATCCTGATTGCGCCGGCGCGCTCATGCTCGACGGCACGGAACTGGAAGGCCCGAAAGAAACTGGTGAAATGTGTCCGCAATGTGGCAAAAAGAAAGGAAAGTCCGGTGGAGGCAAACTCGTCATCCGCGAACGCCGTGACGGCACGGGGACATTCATCTCTTGTTCGCGTTATCCAAAATGTAAATTTATCAAATCCGATGAAGCCGAAGAAGCTAAAAAAAGAACTGGTGTCATCTGCCCTACCTGTAAAGTGGGCGATATATCAGAACGCCGAGGACGCTTTGGAATTTTTTATTCTTGCTCCAATTATCCCAATTGCAAATTCGCCATCAAAGCCAAACCAACGGGCAACATCTGCCCCGAATGCCAATCGCTCATGATGGAAGGTACCAAAACCATCCCGGAGCGATGTAGTAATAAACTTTGTAAAAATCACAACCCGCATAAATTAAATAAGATGCAGTAAAATGAATATTAATGAATATCTACGAATTTTTTAACACAATCGCGGATAAGTTATATCCCTTCGGGGGTCAAATTGCCTACGATGCAAGAATAATAGAATGCCGTATTAACTACGGGTATGAATTTTATTGTAAAGATTTATTCTATTATAGAGAAATTTCACATCTGCTTGGAGCAATTTTAGCGTTTGGTATTTATTTATTGATAAAAAAATATGTTAGTAAAAGATCAGCGGTAATTTCTATTATTTGTTTTACGTTTTACCTATTATTTCAAGAATTATATTTACACCCCAACTTTGGTGGACAACTTCTTTTCAAGAGTTTAACCGATTTAGCAGTTTTTCTTATCCCACTTTGGTTTTCTATTTTTTATGAAATAAAAATAAAAAAAGTTATTTCTCATTTTGTCAGATTGCATAAACTGTTTGTCTCTTTTTTAAAATCAGATGTCGCTTCATTGTGTGGAGGATTAATAGATTTTTCTGTACTTACCCTTGCTGTTTTGGTTTTAAAACTTCCTGTTGAAATATCTATTATCGCTGGAGTGTCTATGGGCGGAATTACTTATTTTACAATTGCTAATTTTTGGGCATTTAAAGACACAAAAAGAAGTTTGGGCGCGGAGAGCTGGCGTTTTTTAATTATTTGGTTTGCTTCACTTGTTTTCAATACTCTAGGCACCACCCTCCTGTATTCCCTAGGCTTGAACATCCTAATCTCTAGAATACTTACCTCCCTTCTAGTTTCTTTATTTTGGAATTTCCCGCTCAACAGATTTTGGGTATTTCCACCTAAATGATTTAATTTGTATAAAAAACTGCGTTAGGTAAGACCTAATGCAGTTATATTGCAATTCTTTATTTTTGCATAGATAATAAAGAATATGGCAGATTATAAAGAAATCATAAAACTGGCGGAGGAGGGGGGCTTGGGTAAAGAAGAGGAGAAACTTATAGAAAAAGCCTGTGAATTTGCCAAACGCGCCCACGAAGGACAGAAAAGAATGAGCGGAGAGCCATATTTTTCTCATTGCTTGGAAACAGCAAAAATACTAGCGCGTCTGGGAATGGATGCAAAAACTATCGCTGCGGGACTTTTGCACGATGTCCTGGAAGATACCAAAATTAAAGAAGAAGAGATGCAAAAAGAATTTGGAGACGATATCGTATTTTTGGTAAACGGGGTTACAAAATTGGGAACTCTAAAATATCGCGGACATGAGCGCCATGTAGAGAGCTTGCGCAAATTCTTCGTGGCCATGGCAAATGACCTACGTGTGGTGATTATAAAATTCGCCGACCGCTTGCATAATTTGCAAACGCTAGAGTTTGTGCCCGAAGAAAAGAGAAAAAGAATTGCGCTTGAATCTATTGAAGTCTACGCTCCGCTTGCCAATCGCCTCGGTATGGGAAAACTCAAAGGCGAAATAGAAAATACTGCTTTCCCTTACGCTTATCCTAAGGAATACGCGGAAGTTGAAGAAATCATTAAAGAGAGAAAAGATGTATATCAAAAACAGCTTATGGAAGTAAAGGAGGTCCTTGAAAAAGAACTAGCGAAAAGCAAAATCAAAACTTCCGAGATGACTTACCGACTCAAAAATAAATACAGTCTGTATAAAAAGCTTTTAAAATACAACATGGATATAGAAAAAATTTACGACATTGTAGCTCTGCGGGTAGTAGTAAATACTGTTGCTCAATGCTACCAAGTGCTCGGAGTTATTCACTCTTTATGGAAACCGATGCCCGGACGAATCAAAGACTATATAGCGCTTCCAAAACCAAACGGTTATCGCTCCCTACACACCACCGTCATCATCGGGGGCGGTGGCATAGCTGAAATCCAAATTCGCACTCGCGATATGCATGCCGAAGCGGCCTACGGTATCGCCGCTCATTTTGCCTATAAAGAACAAGGAGAGAAAAAAGTCAAAGATGATAAAACAAAATTTAAATGGATAGAAGAACTAAAAGAACTCAATTACACACCCGACCAACCAAAAAAATTTCTGGAAAATTTGAAAATGGATTTCTTTAGTGACCGCATCTTCGTCTTTACCCCCAAGGGTGACGTGGTGGACTTGCCTACCGGCTCTTCATCTATTGATTTTGCTTACAACATCCACTCGGACATTGGCGACCATATTTCTGGCGCCAAAATAAACGGCAAGATGTCTCAGATATTTACCGAACTTAAAAATGGCGATATTGTGGAGATAGTGGATAAAAAAGATGCGCATCCCTCCGGCAAATGGCTGGACCACACTAAAAGCTCCGTCGCCAAAAAACACATCCGCTCCTATTTGGAAAAAAATAGTTTGCTGTCTAAACTAAAATCCTACGGCAAGTGGTAAAATCTCATTCTAACATTCTATAGAACATTGGAATGAAAGAATCAATTCTCATATTCTGCAGAATTTGAGAATGGTTTTACAGGCTGAAATTTGAAATGTCGTAGAGTGTGGAATCATCGGAATTGTTTTTCTTTTTTTCCTCTTCGCTTCGGTCATCGAGCATATCCCCTTCTATTTCAGTGAGTGGAGTTTCTTCTGCTGTTTGCTCAATATAGTTCTCAAGCATTTCGCTTGTGGCTTTGGCGCCGACGGCGTTTTGGATTTGCTCTAAAATAGTGCGAAGGTCATCCGTAGAAAAATAATCAATTTTTATCTGCCCGCCCAATTCTTTTCGTTCAATATGCACCCGAGTGCCCAACTTTTCTTGAAAAGCTTCTTCAAGCTCCACTATTTCCGGATCCGGCATGTATTCTTTTTTGCGCACGCGGTCATATGCTATTTTGCGCGCCAGCTTTTCCGCTTCGCGCACGGTCATTTTTTTGTAAATGATTTCTTTAAAAATCACAATTTGCTCTTCGGGATGATCGGCAAGCATGAGCAGTGGCCGAGTATGCCCTTCGGAAATTTTCCCTTCGGAGAGCGCGTTTATAATTTCTTCCGGCAAAGAGAGCAAGCGCAAGGTGTTTGAAATGGATTCTCGGCTTTTACCGATTTTTTTCGCAATTTCGGCGTGAGTAAATTTAAATTCATTCGCCAGTCGAGCAAAAGCGCGAGCTTTGTCCACGGCATTCAAGTCTTCTCGCTGTAAATTCTCCAGTATCGCAAGCTCAAGCTTCATGAGCGCCGTATCCCCCACGCGGATAATCACAGGCACCTGTGAGACTCCGGCAATTTTTGCGGCGCGCAGTCGACGTTCACCGGCAATGAGTTCATATTCAGTGACTAGCCCGCCGTCGTCTTTCACAATCTCAACTCGAGAGACAGTCAGTGGCTGAAGGATGCCATATTGATGCACGGAATCCGCAAGCTCGGACATCCGCGCTTCATCAAAGTCCCGCCGTGGTTGGTAAGGGTTGGGTTTGATTTTATCGGTATCAATCCAGAAAATTGAATTGGAATATAAGTTAGACATTGTTCTATTTTAGCATAAAAAAAATTTTGTTTCAAAAATTGATTCTTATTGAAAATTAGGTTAATATTCTGTTAGTTGCCCCGATCGCCTGCTCGTAATATTCGCAACGGCGATTCCTTGCAGGATTGGGGCAAAAGCAAAGTAGTTTGCTTTTGCCGGAGTGGCGGAATTGGTAGACGCGCACGACTCAAAATCGTGTCTCGTAAGGGGTGAGAGTTCGATTCTCTCCTCCGGCACAAAGGAATAAAATAAACATGAATAAAAAAACAAGTAAAAAAGAAATTTCGCGTGGCTCCATTGATTTTGAGGTGCAAGGCGGTAAAAAGCTCTCAGGCACGATAAAAACTAACTTTTCTAAAAACGGTTCGGTGGGGCTCCTGTGCGCATCACTTGTGAACCGTGGCACAACTACGCTTCACGGTATCGCCCGCATTGAAGAAGTTTACAGAGTGATAGAAATTCTCCAGAGTATTGGTGTAGAAGTAAAATGGATTGCGCAAAATACGCTTACTATCAAACCTCCAAAAAAATTTAACATCCGCGGTATCGCTCGCGAGAGCGCCATCAAAACCCGCTCCATCATCATGCTCATGGGTCCTTTGATACATTTTCTGCCTTCGTTCTATCTCCCCCACGCTTCCGGATGCAACTTGGGTAAACGCACCATCGCCGCGCATATGTATGCTTTTGATAATTTGGGAATTAAAATAAAAACAACCAATGTCAATTATCAACTTACGCAAAAAAAACTAAAACCAGCCGATATTGTGATGTATGAGGCCGGAGATACAGCTTGTGAAAATGTTTTGACGGCTGCCTCGCTGATCCCCGGCAAAACTACGATAAATTTCGCCAGCGCCAACTATATGGTGCAGGAAGTTTGTTTTTTCTTGGAGAGTCTCGGGGTGAAAATCGACGGTGTTGGAACTTGCAATCTGACTGTGCACGGAGTTTCGGAAATTAATAAAGATGTGGAATATTACAATAGCGAAGACCCAATAGAGAGCATGATGTTCATCTCGGCTGCGATAATTACTAAATCAAATCTCAAAATAACCAGAATACCGATAGACTTTCTGGCGCTTGAACTTGAAAAACTGCGAAGGATGAATTTAAAATACAAAATCTTAAAACGATACTATTCGTATAACGGTCGCACAAAATTGGTGGATTTGGAAATATTTCAGAGCTCGCTTGTCGCCTTGGAAGATAAAATCCATTCCAACCCCTACCCTGGTATCAATATAGACAATCTCCCTTTCTTTGTGCCCATCGCCACTCAAGCCAAGGGGCAAACAATGGTTCACGATTGGGTTTACGAAAACCGCGCAATTTATTTTACAGAACTCAATCGCCTCGGCGCAAATGTAACCCTCGCCGACCCGCATAGAGTTTATATCACCGGCGTCACGCCACTGAAGCCTGCCCAAGTAGTCTGTCCACCGGCGCTTCGCCCGGCAATGGTAATCTTGATAGCCATGTTGGGCGCTCCCGGCACTTCAATACTCCGCAACGTGTATATGATCAGTCGCGGTTATGAAGAAATAGCTGAACGTCTAAACTCTATCGGCGCGGATATAAAAATAATTCAGGGCTAATGAGAAAAGGTAAAGTAATTGTTATAGTTGGCACTACCGCCACAGGTAAAAGTGATTTAGGGGTGAAAATAGCTAAAAAATTAAATCCGCCATCCGCCCTTTCTGGCGGAGGCGGAGAGATAATCTCCGCAGATTCAAGACAAGTTTACAAAGGACTTGATATTGGCACCGGAAAAATCACAAAGGAAGAGATGAAAAGTGTGTCACATCATTTGCTTGATGTAATAAACCCTAAGAAAAAGTTTACAGTCTTTGATTACCAGAAAAAAGCAATCTCCGCCATGGCGGAGATTGCAAAAAAAGGCAAAGTTCCGATTATTGTTGGCGGGACAGGGTTTTATATAGACGCAGTTACCAAGGGTGTAGTGTTACCCAAAGTTCCACCAAATCACACCCTCCGGAGAAAACTTGTTAAAAACTCTGCTATCGCATTGTTTTTAACACTAAAGAAAATTGACCCTGCTCGCGCTAAAAATATTGACCCACACAATAAAATCCGTCTTATTCGCGCCATTGAAATTGCCAAAGCCCTCGGCAAAGTCCCCCACTTGGCGGTGAAACCGCCAAGTTACAGGTTTATTAAAATAGGTCTTGTTTTACCGCCTGATGTTCTAAAAAAGAAAGTTGAAAAAAGAGTTAAAAAAATGTTTACTGACGGTTTGCTTGATGAAATAAAAAAACTAAAACGTTCCGGAGTAAGCGAAAAAAGATTGCGTGAATTTGGTTTTGAATACAATAATCCGACACCAGAGAGCGTTATCACTAATACTCTAAAATATGCCAAACGCCAGGCGACATGGTTTAAACGCGACCCTGAAATAAAATGGTTTACCCCGAGCGGAGCCGAGGGGTTTGGAAGAAAGGATTATAAAAAAATTATTTCTTTTTTAGAAAAAGAGGTATCAAAGAAACCAAAACTACACCAATAATAAAGTAATGCGCGTAGTCAATAACTCCCGGCATTATTTTACCCAAAAAATAACCGAGTAGAGTCATAATATTTGCCCAAAGAAAAGAGCCGAATAGATTCCACTTTAAGAAAGAGTTATAGTTCATCTTCGCAATACCAGCTACAATCGGTACAAAAGTGCGCACAATCGGTACAAAACGCGAAATTAACATTGTAATTTTTCCATGTTTTTTGAAAAATATTCCCGCTTTTTCTATATGTTCAGTTTTTAAGATACTTTTGAGAATTCTATAATGTCTCAACTTTTCAATATAAACTCCGATATGATACCCCACCACGGAACCGAAAAAGGTGGAGAAAAAAATGACCGGAATAATAAGTGAAATGGAAATAAGATCTGCCGAAGCTAAAATCCCGGCAGTAAATAAAAGTGAGTCTCCCGGAAGCGCAAAAAATATTCCGGATTCTAGAAATACTATTATCCCGACTCCTAAATAACCATAAGTGGCAATCAAGCTCGGAATATCAAAAATTTCTAGCATGCGGGTGGTGAGGGAATCGGACCCCCGACATCGGTTTTGGAGACCGAAGTTATGCCACTTAACTAACCACCCATATCCCGGCCAAGTCGCCGAAGCGATACAGAGCCGGGAAACGGAAATGCAAAATTAAAAAATAATGCACTTCCTAAAGGACACACCCGAGGGTATGCCCAATAAAAAGAACAAGCAACAAATGAATGTTGCGGGTTAATTATAACATCTAGTAGTAAATTTAGAAATTATCCCGAAACAAGAATACTTAAAAGGAATTCTGACGGGATTTTATTTCTTAGCTTCCTTGTGTTTAGTCTGTTTTCGACACCATTTACAGTACTTTTTAAGCTCTATTTTTTCAACAACAAGCTTCTTGTTCTTGGAAGACCAGTAATTGATGCGTTTGCAGGTAGAGCAAGCTAGTTTTATAAGTCGTTCTTGGGACATGGTCTATATACTAATATAAATAAGGGTAAAAAGCAAATGAGTTAATTCTTTACTATTTTTGGCAAAAGAGGATTCAACCGCGCAACTACTTCATAATTTATACTCTCGATTCGTTCTGCCATTTCTTCAATTGGAATCTCCGCCCCTCCTTGCCTGCCTATTATCACTACTTCGTCTTCGGTCTTGACACCTTTCACATGGTCAATATTTACTACAAACATATTCATCATAGTCCGACCTAAAATTTTACACCTTTTTCCTTTGATTAAAACAAAACCGTTATTGGAAAGCCTGCGACTGACACCGTCCGAATATCCTTGAGGAATCACCGCCACGCGCATTTTCTTCCTAGTAATAAAGGTCAACCCATAACCCACCGTGTAGCCTTTGGGCAATTCTTTTACTTGCGCCACTTTAGTTTTCCAAGATAAAACAGGTTTGAGCACGATACGCCTCCCGAAACGCTTCTTCATATGTTTTGACGGCCACAAACCATAAAGTCCTAGACCAATCCGCACGATGTCATGCGGACGAGCATCTTTCCCGCTGTATGGCGCGATTTCATGCGCCAGAGTGCCGGAAGTAGCCGAGAGATGCGTTTTCAAATTTTTGAAGCCGAATTTTTCAGCCAAAGCTCGTAGAGCGTTGTGATACTCCGCTACCTGCTTTTTGGCATGCGTAATTCCTCCCTTATCCTCAATATTTGCAAAGTGAGCGTACAAACCGATGAGTTTTACGTTTTGACATTTTTTTACCTCTTTAAAAATATCTTCCCATTTGTCTTTCAAGAAACCCTCGCGTCCAAAAAGCGCGTCGATCGGCAAATGAATCCTCTGGACTATCCCAAGTTCTCCGGAAATTTTATTTATATTCCTTAGCGCTTGCTGATTGAAAACCGAAAGAATTGGTTTTAGTTTTAAAGCTCTGCGGATGTCCCCTTTCTGCACATACCCGAGCACCAATATCGGCTTTTTAGTAATCTGCCTTACTCTCTCTAATTCTTCAACTGAATTTATTTGAAAATAATCAGCATAAGGATTTAAAATCCGAACTACTTCTTCTATCCCGTGCCCATAAGCATTACTTTTTACCACCGCCGAAATCTTCATCCCTTTTGGCAAAAGCTTTCTGAAAGAAAGAAAATTATGAACCAAGTTCTTTTTGGAAATTTCTATGTAACCAAGTGGTAATTTATTTTGCTTCATTTTTTTCTTTCTTTTGATTTTCTAGCCAACTCCTAAAATTTTCAATATCTTTCTTTGAACCTAGAATGTGAATTTGATTGGATTCAAATACAACATATTGTTCTTCTGTGCCGTAATTTTTATCAACTCCAATTACACTATCATATATATCTTTGTAATTTTTTGGCAACCTAATATACTCATCATTTATTTCCTGACTGTCGTATTTATGAACCAAAGGATTTTTTGTATTTATAACAACTGCATAAACATGCCATCCATCACTATAAAATTCTGCATCTTTATATTCTGGAGAGAAGTAATAACCTCTACCTAGAGTACTTCCACCAATACCATCAGTTCTTTCTATGAATTCATCTGAAAAACTATCAAATCTTTCCTCTGCTTCTGTGTTACTACCATGGTATAAAATGGCTTTCACTTTACTTTCAGGAAAAATTGTCCCTAGATATTTTACATATTCTTCTATAGTACCAATTTGTTCAAGCTCTGGGTTCAATTTAAAAACCTCTTTGATATTTTCTATTTGGTCGGCAAAAGAATTCTCTTTTTTATTAGAGCTATCTGGGGTTGGATTAAATCTTGGTTTTGGGTCAGGCATATAATTGATATTCTATCATTCGTAGCCCTTTTACCGCAATCTTTTCAACAACCCCCAGCATTAGTGTGCGACCGCTTACTAATGCTATAATAAAAGCGTGAAGAAAAATACAAACCATAAAGGACCTAGGATGGGGACGGTAAAGAAAAAGGTACTTATTCTTTTACAAGCAGGTTTAGCTTTGGGTTTAACTCCGTCTCCCAGAAAACAATGGTGGATACTAAAACAAATACCTAAAGAGTTGGAAAAAATAGATCGTCAATCTTTACAAAGAGCAATCAGTTCCCTATATACTTCCCGCCTTGTAGATATGAAACACTCCAAAGACGGCTCTACTACTATGACACTAAGTAATAAAGGGAAACAATACATTCTTAAATTTGATTTAGAAAAACTAAAAATACAAAAACAGCTGAAATGGGACAAAAAATGGAGGGTTGTTATGTTTGATATTCCAGAAACAAAAAAGAGGTTGCGAGAAGCTTTACGTTTTCATTTTAAAGAAATAGGCTTAATCGAACTTCAAAAATCAGTATTAGTAAATCCATATCCATGCGAAAAAGAAATAGAATTTATTCTAGAATTTTACAACGCAAGAAAGTACGTGCGATTTGTCGTTGCTGAAGAAATAGATATCAGCTTACACCTCATGACAAAATTCAGTCTTAAATAAAACCTTAAACAACCTAAACAGCATTAATTTGCGACCGCTGACTAATGCTGGATAAAGAATCTATTTTTCTTTTCTTAATTTCTTTTCTTTTTCAAATCTATCTATTGCAAGGTTAATTAAAATATCTAAAAGTTTAGTTTGTGGGATACCAGCCTGCGCCCAGAGCTTGGGATACATAGAAATGTTTGTAAAGCCCGGAATAGTGTTTATTTCATTCACATATACTTCCCTACGCTTGGTCAAAAACATATCCACCCGCCCCATCCCTGCACATTCTAGAGCCTTGTAAGCCTTTACTGCGGTCTCGCGAAGTTTTTGTAAAATATTTTTTGAAAGATTCTTGGCTGGGATCTCTATAATGGCGCCATCTTCATCTATGTATTTTGCGTCATAGGAATAAAATTCGGCATTTAGCACAACTTCCCCGATGCCGGAAGCAATGGGTTCGTCGTTACCTAAAACCGCGCACTCAAGTTCGCGCCCAACTATCGCTTCTTCAATAAGAATTTTGGAGTCGTATAAAAAAGCTTCCGCTAAGAATTTTTTCCAATCTTTTTTGCTTTTTATTTTATTTATGCCAACCGATGAACCCAAATTCGCCGGCTTTACAAACATCGGGAGCCCTAGAGTTTTTTTCGCTTTTTCAAAAGTTAATTTTTCTCCATTTTTGAGCGCTATGCACTTGGCATTTTTGATTCCCGCTTCCGTAAGTAATCTTTTCATTACGTCTTTGTCCATCCCCACTGCCGAACCGAGCACTCCCGCTCCTACAAAAGGAATTCCAGCCAATTTGAATAGTCCTTGGATAGAACCATCCTCCCCATAAGGACCATGTAAAACCGGAAAAACAACATCTACATTTCCATGTTTTTTTTTACTTTTTACATCAGTTAGAGAACCAGAACTTTGAATAGTTAGCGCAACTTCTTTTTTTGAATCGTAAAGCTTTATAAGTTTAGGATTATCACTATTTAATAAATAATTTGAGACACTACCCAAAATCCATTTGCCTTCTTTGCTTATTCCTATTGGAATTACTTCATATTTTTTCTTATCTAAAGCATTTATAACATTTCTAGCGGATAGTAAGGATATCTCATGCTCTGCTGATTTACCTCCAAACAAAACTCCAATTTTTAGTTTCTTTTTCATCCCGTTATAAATTTTCACAAATTAATATCATCATAATATATCCCGTATTTTAGATTTCTAACGGGATTCATCTTGGTATTAGTATTGCATTTTTAAAGTCTTTTGGCATCTTGGTTAAGTTCTTGTAGCTGTTTCGAGTTATAAGCACCATATCTTCAATCCTGACCCCTCCAAAACCCTTTATATAGAGCCCTGGCTCGATAGTCATCACAGTGCCTACTGGTAGAATATCGGGGCTTTTGGGCTTAAAATTGGGCCATTCGTGGATAACTGTGCCTACCCCGTGCCCTAGGCCATGCTTGAAGTTACTATTATGTTTTTTTGCCAAAAACTTTCTAGCTGAAGCATCGATAATTTTCGCCCTTTTCTCCCCTGCCGCAATTTTTGCCATTGCGAGCTCCATCGCGCGCAAGACGTCTTTGTAAATTTTCTCCTGTCTTTTATTGGGCTTGCCCCAGAAAAATGTGCGAGTCATGTCGGAGCAATAGTGATTCACTGTGGTCCCGAAATCAAGCATGATGATATCGCCTTTTTTTAATTTAGCTTGCTTATTCTTTTGGGGCTCATGATGAATATTTGCAGAATTTTTACCAAAAGCCACAATTGGCGAAAAAGATAGAACCGGCGCTCCATATTTTACAAAAGATTTTTTAATAAAATTTTGAACTTCTATTTCACTAATGCCGTTTTTTAAAATGGCTAAGGTGTCTTTCAAAACTTTCTCAGCAATTCTCTGGGCACGGATTATATTTGCAAGTTCCTTCTTGCTTTTTGGAGCGCGGACTTCGTGCAATAATTTAGTTTTAAGACTTGCCATGGATTCAATAATAACATAAGATTGTGAATATGGTTAAGAGTATAATTAATGAAAAAAATATAAAAAAAGCGGACGTGGTGTTTCTCTCCGCGCCGTATGAAAAAACAGTTTCTTCGCACAAGGGCACAGCAAACGGCCCTAAAGCTGTGATTGACTGCCTAGATACCCAAATAGAATTTTGGGATAGGAAATTGAAATTAAATGTGAATGATTATTTGAAATCAGCTCATAAAAATTTATCTAAAATAA
>MFTO01000019.1 GCA_001786835.1 Candidatus Nomurabacteria bacterium RIFCSPHIGHO2_01_FULL_40_20
ATACGGAAAGTTTGCCAATAAAAACAAGAATAAAAATAGATAATTTTTATAAAATTCTGGAAAAGATAAGAGAGGAAATACAAAATGAAACCGCATCCGAAGTTATAAAATTCGTAATAAAAAAAACCGGTATTGAGCGCGAACTTTTAGAGGGTGGAGAGGAAGAAAAAGAAAGACTGGAAAACATAAAAGAGCTCGCAACCCTTGCGCTCAAATATGAAAATTTACCAAACGGCCTAGGAATTGAAAGGCTCCTAGAGGATGCCTCACTTGCTTCTGATCAAGATAGCTTGATGATAAATACTGAGAAAAAAGAGCATAAAGATGCAGTCAAACTCATGACTGTGCACGCCTCCAAGGGATTAGAATTCAAATACGTTTTTATCGTAGGGCTTGAAGACGGACTTTTTCCTCACGCGCGAAGCGGAGAATTAGAAAATGAAGACGCTGAAGAAGAACGTCGGCTTTTCTATGTGGCGCTTACTCGCGCTCGCGAAAAATTATTTTTGTCTTTTGCAAATTTTCGCACAATTTTTGGTTCCCGCCAGATTAACGCACCTTCGGAATTTTTGGGAGATATTCCGAGAGACTTACTGGAAAAAGCAGACGAGAATGGGAAAATAAAAACCATATACATATGAAAAAATACAAAGCAAAAAAATCTTTAGGGCAGAATTTTTTAAAGTCGCACTTGGCTTTGAGAAAAATTATCGAAGCGGGAGAAGTAGGGAAGAACGACACAGTGCTTGAAATCGGTCCTGGACGTGGAGCACTCACAGAAAAACTTTTAGAAAAAGCAGGAAAAGTTATCGCGGTAGAAAAAGACCATGAGCTCGTGGAATTCTTGCAAAAGAAATTTGCAAAAAAAATATCTGCTCGCTCTCTTGTACTAATACACGGAGACATACTGAAATTCAGTCCAAAAGACTTCAATCTAAAATCTGGAATCTATAAACTAATCGCCAACATTCCATACAACATCACCGGCGCAATTTTGAAAAAATTTTTAAGTGGAGACGAGCAACCAAGCATGATGGTCCTCATGGTCCAGCATGAAGTAGCGCAGAGAATTGTTGCTCGGTCCCGCAAAGGCGGGACAAGCAAAGAAAGTATTCTCTCTATTTCAGTAAAAGCTTACGGCGAGCCGAGAATGATTGCGAAAGTTCCCGCCAGATATTTTTCACCCGCTCCAGAAGTGGATTCGGCAATTATAGTTATTAAAAATATCTCTAAAAATCTTTTTAGGAGGGAAGGAGTAGATGAAAAAAAATTCTGGGAAACAGTCCGAGCTGGTTTTGCGCACAAAAGAAAGATTTTAGTCGGAAATTTGCGTATTTTTGATAAAAAAATTGACTGGAATAGAGTTTTTAGAGAAAAAAGTATCAAAGAGAAGGCTCGGGCGGAGGATTTGACCCTCAAAGACTGGATTTCACTCGCCAAATTCACAAATTAACACCTTTTATCCTAAATAAGTATGATACAATATAAGTATGCAAAAATTACTTGTTGGGGTTCTTGTGGTGTTATCGGGTTTTTTTATTATCACTAGCACAACGAATGCCACGTTTGGTTTTCGTTTATTTTTTGGCGGAATAATCGCTAACACCGAAGCAATAGAAATAACCGTACTAAAAGGAGCCGGTTATGATTGTGTGATTCCAGGCTCGACAATAGAAATTTGGTCTGCAGCGGGACCAACCAGCTACTTCATACCGTCCAGTAATCCGCCAAGAACAAATACTATACCGGCTTCTTATCAGCAGATTTTGGGTGAATATGGTGGAGATACAAATATAACTTGCACCCATCCGGAGGGGTCTGTGACAAACGTTCTTTTGCCTACTATTAGCAGTAATTGGGGGACATCGCTTTGGTAAGTAAAAATGAAAAGAGGAAATTTTTTTGGAAAATTTAAAAAATTCGAAAAATTTCTGCCCAGCAGAAAGTTTGCTGTAATTGCCGGATTGGGTATCGGACTAATAGGGTGTATAGTTTTACTTTTTTCTTTATTTGGCGGAAAAGAAAATTTTGCCAGAGAGGGAAGCAATCTCGCCCTAAAAGACAAAACTGTAATAGACCTCGTGCAACAAGACACAGACAAAGATTCTATCCCCGACTGGGAAGAAGCGCTTTGGGGCACTGATAAAAACAGTAAAGTCACTTTTGACGGCATGCCGGACACAACGTATATAGAAAATAAAAAAAAGAGTCTAAAGCTTGAAGCAGAAGCAGAAGTCAGCGAAAACACCTCTTCGGAGACAGACAAATTCGCTAGAGAATTTTTCTCCGCTTATGCGGCGCTAAAATCCGAGGGAGTGGATAGTCTGACTATCAATAACTTCTCTAGCGCGCTTGGGCAAAAAATAGTAGACCCGCTACTGATTGATAAATATATCGAGAGGAATGTAAGAGTAGACCCCATAGACACAGAGGAAAGTCGCGCGACATATTATCTCGCTATAAAAGAAATTTTCGACAGACATAAAGAAAGTGGCATAGGAAACGAGCTTGATATCGCAAATACCGGGCTTATTGCTTATGACAGCAGTGAAACAGCAAACATTGATGAATTAGTGCTCATTGCGGATGCTTACGCCATGTTTAGCGCAGAAATGATGGAGGTAGCCGTACCAGAAAGTCTCGCGATTTATCATTTGCAGATAGCAAATAGCGCCAACAACATCAGCATCAGTGTATCCAACCTGACAAAAATTATAGATGACCCCATTGTAGGACTTGCCGGACTTTCCCAATATCAAAAATACAGTGAAGAGCTAATAACAGCTGTTGCAGACTTAGAGAATGCTATGTAAGACATGCATATTATAATAGATAGTAAAAAACAATATATAGAAATAACAAAAAGGAAAAATAGTAGATGAAAAAAAACTTTGAAAACTCACTCGCCTCACTCCTCGTCATAAGTTTTGTTTTGATGCCCATGTCTTTGTATGTGAGGGTCGCCCATGCTCAAAATATTTCAGGTTATCAAGGCAGGGGCGTGACCGGCTACATAACCGGGCTTAGCTCTATTATTACCCAACTTCCTTTATGTAAGGGATTTTTATCGGGGAAAATTAGTAATCTTTTTGACCGAGCTAGTAATGTATCCGCCCCACTTTTGCAAGACCAAAAAGGATTGTTTAATAACACTAAAAATGCCGAAGTGCCCAACGCGGCCAAACAATCTGTGGCTCAAAATGCAGCGCGAGCAGTTTTGGTTTCTGACCCCGCAACTCTAGAAGCCGTTGGGAACGTTCAAAAAGATACAACGGCATTAAAAGGTGACACAAAATTGCTCACTGAAAATCAGCTTTGTTTGCAAAGCATCGCGCGATTGGTCGCAAAAAGATTAGCGCAAAAAATCCAACAGAGTCTAGTCGTCTGGATTCAAAGCGGATTTGAGGGCGATTCATTTTTTATCCAAAACTATAGTGAATTTTTTCTTGACTTAGGCAGGACAGAGATACTCGGCTTCGGAACTGAAATCAGCAACCCAAATCTATTTCCTTTCGGCAAGGATTATATGATACGTCAGGTGAATTATTTCAACAGGAGATTCGACCAGAACGCAAGATATTCGTTAAACGAGGTAATACAGCAAAGCACCCCACAGTATACATCCGCCGACTTTCGGGGAAATTTCACCAAAGGCGGATGGAATGCTTGGCTCGGCTTCACTCAAGTTCCAGCCAACAATCCTCTCGGTTTTCAATTACTTGCATCCGAAGAACTCGGGGCTAGAATTAATGCCGAAGTTGACCAAACCAATAAATTATTGCAACAAGCCGACGGATTCTTGGGCGACCAGAGATGCGTGGACCCACCACTTTTGAGTAAGAAAAAACATGTAGCGGCGTTAGAAGCAAATGTGCAAATCCCGGTCATTGACCCGGCGACCGGCAAAACAATCGGCTACGAAATTCAAGGAACTTGCAAAAGATTTGAATATGTAACTCCCGGCAAGATGGTAGCTTTGGAAGCAACAAAAATATTAGACTACCCAGATAACACAATTTTTTCCATTGATGACATGAATGATCTCGTCGCCGCTCTCCTAGACGCTATCATCGCAAAGTGGACTCCGGACCTTATTCAAAAAGGTTTCGCCGGCATAGGAGCTACGGGCCAAGATGGATACTTGCAAATAGACCAAGACCAGTTTGGCTACAACTATATCCCTACGCAGGTAGAGTCCGACTTCAGCGCTCCATCTATCAGGGGGTGGCTCCGGGGTAATCTTCACTTTAATATTCGCACCGACCTTACTCAAGCTCTCATAGATGAACAGAGAATTTATAAGGAAAAATTGGAAGAAGAAAATGTAGTTTTGGCTGACCTTGCTACGACTGCTCGGCAACTGGATTATTGCATTCCGGGACCTCACCCGGGATGGGAACAGGATTCGCGACGAATCTTATCCGCAGTAGAAAACTCAATAGTGTCTAAAACACCGACAGATTTTAAAAATATTGATGAAGACCAAATTGCGGGGATGTTGCAAGCCGGAGCCCAGATTGCAGGCGCAGTTATATCTATCGCAATCAGTTCAGCTGGTACCGGCGCGGCAATTGGTTCAGTTGTGCCTGGCCTTGGCACAGCAATAGGTCTTGGGATCGGATTAGTAATTGGTCTTATTTTAGATATATTTGGAGGACCTAATGAGTACGACAAGCTTGCTACATATTATAGAGGAGTAGTTCAACTGCACACAGGACTTCATTTAGGAACCACAACTGAGTCTGAAGAAAAACTTGCTAATAAACATGAAGTGACAAACGGGATGGATAAGATTTTTGATAAATATGTGGATTTAGTGCACAAATATTATACTCCCGAATTTCTGCCACCAATCGCCAAAGAAGCTGAAACAGAATTCAGAAAAATTGCCAGCTATGGACAGATAACTGAAGAAAATGAATTTCATATTGCATCCCTAAATGGTGTAATCAAAAGATTGGCAGATTTGAAAGAAAGGTTAGATGCTTTG
>MFTO01000020.1 GCA_001786835.1 Candidatus Nomurabacteria bacterium RIFCSPHIGHO2_01_FULL_40_20
AAGCTCCCTTATTTTTTCCAGTTTATCTTCCGGCATCACATGCGCAAACACTTCATCAATACCTACGAGTGAGGCCATGTATTTTGCGGCCCGTTCATCATCCCCGGTAATCATTACTACTTTTATCCCTAACTTATGAAGATCAGCAACGGCTTGCTTTGACTCAGTTTTTATTTCATCCGCTACCATTACAAAACCCAGAACTTTTTCCTCTGTGGCAAGTATAACGGGAGTTTTACCATCTCTTGTGTATTGTTCCAACTTTGAAGCATCAAAAGAAATTCCTAAATCTTGTATGAGTTTTGCATTCCCAACAAAATACTCTTTATTGTTAATTGTCCCTTTTAAACCTTTGCCTTTTATGCTCTCAAAATTTGAAACTTCTGCTGTTCCTATCTTTTTTCCTGCCTGCGCAGACAAGTCTTCCGCCCTTACAGGATCTTCGACATAATTTACAATCGCGCGCGCGATAGGATGTTCTGATTTTTTTTCCAGCGAGGCGAGAATAGAAATCATTTCTTCATCTTTCATTTGAGAAAAATTTTGAATGTCCACCAGAGTTGGTTTGCCGATAGTTATGGTGCCAGTTTTATCAACTATTACTGTGTCAACTTTATGAAGTTTTTCAAGTGTTGCCGCATCCTTGACTAAAATTCCTTCTTTTGCGCCCTTGCCTACGCCAACAATAATCGCCGTCGGGGTCGCAAGTCCTAGCGCGCAGGGGCAAGCGATAACCAACACTCCCACAAAAGAAACCAGCCCGAATGAAAGCGCTTGGGAAAATCCGAGTGAACCGGAGCCCAAAAGAAGCCACCCCCCTAACGCCACAAAAGCAATAACCAAAACAATCGGCACGAAGATACCGGAAATTTTATCTGCGAGGGCCTGAATCGGCGCCTTGCTCCCTTGGGCCTCTTCCACCATTTTTATAATATGAGAAAGAAGAGTTTCCGAGCCGACCTTGGTCGCTTTAAAAGTAAACGACCCGCTGGTGTTGATGGTGCCCGAGACGACGTTGTCGCCCGCAATTTTCTTAACCGGCATCGGTTCGCCGTAAACCATTGCTTCGTCCACAAAAGATTCCCCGCTCGTGATTATGCCATCAACCGGAATTCTGCTCCCGGGTTTTACGATAATCAAATCGCCGTGCACGACATCGTTTATCGAAATTTCTATTTCCTTGCCATCTTTCAAGACGAGCGCGGTTTTGGCTTGTAGATTTAAAAGTTTTTCTATGGCATCCCCTGTTTTTAACTTTGATTTTGCTTCCAAATATTTCCCAAGCGCAATAAAAGTAATAACGATAATCGTCACGTCATAATAAGTTGCCTCAACATTTATAAACGCTTGCAGTGGTTCTTCAAAAGCGGTTACCGCAAAACTGTATAAATACGCAGTTAGTGTACCTATGCCAATAAGTGTGTCCATATTCGCTTTGCCATAGCGCAGGAATCGATAAAATCCGAGAAGGTACGGCTTGCCGACTATAAAGAGCACATAAGTTGCCATCAAAGGTAGCAGATGGTGAAAAAACTCCATTAAAACAGGCGCCATTTCGGGAACTATTTCATATTTTATCAATATTTCCCAGCCCAAAATGATAGCGCTAATTATTGAAAGTGGTATCGCAGACATAACTTTTGCTTTCATGTCTTTGATTTCAGCTAACTTTTCTGCCTTGGATTGGTTGAGTCCCAAGTGCTCGGCGTGTTCACTCTCGCTCATCCCCATCTCGCTGGCTGTCATATTTGCCGACATATTTTTCATATCGTGTGACACTTCTGGAACAAGAGAATAACCAAGTGGCTCTAACTTTTTGTTAAACTCCAGAGGATTGGTTTTTGTATCGTCAAATAAAATTTTTGCATTTTCGGTGCCGTTGTTCACCGAGATATCCTCTACCCCTTCGATTTTTTTGACCGTGCGCTCGATGATAGAAGCGCAAGAAGCGCAGTGCATTCCTTTTATTTTATATATCTTTGAGATTTTGTTTTCCATAATTATTTATAGTGAGCTTGTCAAACTATTTTCTCTTGAGACCATAAACTTTTAATATTTCTTGGGTCGCTTTCTCGTTTTGACCTTTTTTAATCTGATCAATGACGCAGTGGCTCAAATGCCCTTCAAGCAGTATGTCCTCAACGTTGGAAAGTCCCTGCTTGATAGCGGAAGTCTGGGTGATGATATCTATGCAGTATTTGTCTTTATTTATCATCTCTTGCAAGCCCCTTACTTGACCTTCAATAATCTTGAGTCTCCTTATTAATTTTTGTTTATCATTATGCATAGACCCATTATATACCCCCTAGGGGGTATCGTCAAGGGAGCTGTGGAAAACTAAAAAGCCAAAGAAAAAGAGGTTATTGTTTTAGAGGGGCTTGCGCAGACCGACGGGTCGAGCAGGAAGAATTTTTCAACAGAAAAATATCTGTACCCTATAAAACAATAACCTCTTTGATAAATTTTATTTAGCGACAAATGGAAGTAACCCTAAGAAGCGGGCGCGCTTGACGGCAGAAGTGAGCTGACGCTGATTTTTAGCCGTTACGCCAGTGCGCTTATGATTCATAATCTTGCCGTTAGGATTTAAAAATTTCTTTAGGATTTCTATATCCTTGTAATCTATATATTTTATATTATTTGCTGAAAAGTAATCTTGTTTCATTTGTTTAGATAAAAGTTAGTAGATTTTAGATTTTAGATTTTAGAGAATTCCCTTAAATCTTTAATCTCAAATCTGATAATACTAGAAAGGTATATCTTCTGGATTAATATCTTCTTCTGGATACTCTATGGTGTCCACATCTTCGTTCTTACTCTCGCTTGCCACTTTGCTTCCGTTCATAGAACCCACCGCGTCACCGCTACCCTTTGGTCCAAATTGTGTGCGGTCAGCCACTATTTCGGTGCGGTATTTTTTCTCGCCAGACGTTTTATCATCCCAACTCCTCGTCTGTATCCTACCTTCTACCAGCATAGAATTCCCTTTTTTCATATACTGCGCCACTGTCTCTGCTTGACGTCCGAACACAACCACATTATGGTAATCCGCCGATTCCTGCTTGGCGCCATTCTTGTCTTTCCAAACCCGATTGGTCGCAAGTGAAAAAGAGCAAACTTTTACACCGGACGGCAGTGAGCGAAGTTCCGGATCGCGAGTGAGGTTGCCTATAATAATTGCTTTGTTTAAATACATGGTCTTTGACTAGTTATAAAGTTTTAAAGTTGAAAGTATCTTTATGGACTTTATGAACTTGATTACTTTTTACTAATACTAAACTGCTGCTAATGCATCAATCTCTTTATCGATTTCTTCTTTGTTTATTTCTACTGGCACTGCTCCTTCTCTCTTCGTATAAGCAGGTCTTTTTCTATAAGTATCTCGACCTACAAACCTCTTTGTAGCAATAGTGTTTTCTCTGACTGTCTTGATTATTAAAAATCGAATTAAATTTGGGTCGAGATCAAGTTTCTTTTTCAGTTCCAAAACTTTTTCTGTATCCATTTCAAATTTTATCCAACCAAAATAGGCATTATTAAACTTATTACGAATGTTTGAAACTACTTTTAGCATTGAATAGTTAAGGGGCGTCATTTTTGGCATTTCATCTATGATGATAGCCCCACCAAAATCTTGTATTAAATCCTTAAGATTAGTATAAACAGCGCCTATATTCTCATCGGTGATAGTAGGCACTAAAAGATACCCGAGTTCGTAAACTCGCGCATCTGCAACCTCAATTTCTTCTTTAATTTCTGCTTTTGGCATGAAACTCATATTAACAAAACATTTTCAAAAAGTAAACCCCGTAGTGAATTTTGGCGAGGTGCGTAGCACGCCTTTTTAGGCATCGCCAAAATCTACTACTAGGGTAAACCCCTATATCCCAAAGACTCTTTTTGCGTTTTGGATTATTGTTTCAGCTACTTCAGGCTCGGGTAAGCTTTTGATTTCAGCTATTTTTTTAACGACTTCTGATACATAAACGGGTTCATTTCGTTTGCCTCGGTAAGGCACCGGAGCGACATAGGGCGCATCGGTTTCGGTTAGAATCATCTCAAGTGGAATCTCGCGGATAATAGATGCGTAGTCCACGCCGGAGCCGTCTTTTTTCGACGGATAAGTAATAGCTCCGGTAAAAGAAAGTGTAAAACCAAAATCCAAGAACGCCTTGGCGTCTTCCAAACCCCCCGCAAAAAAATGCACGTCACCCCTTGCCCCGCCAGAGGCAGGGTGAACTTTTGCATATTGTTTTAAAATTTCTAAGGCATCCGCATAAGCATCACGCTGTGGGGTTACCTGCCCTGAGCCTGTCGAAGGGTTGCGAATGTGAAGCATCAAGGGCTTACCAAATTCATTCGCGAGTTCTATCTGCGCAATGAAAGCTTTTTTTTGTTTGTCAATTGATTCTTCATCGCATCTATAATAATCCAGCCCACACTCCCCTATGCCCACCACTTTCGGATTTTTTAAAAGTTCGCGGTATGCATCCTTATCAAAAACTTCTCCACGGGAAGTGAATTCTCCTCCTTCTTCTCCCAACTCTTTCTTATCGTGATAAGACTTGCCTGTATGAATCGGATGAAGCCCGATAATAGCGTACACTCCTTCGGGATATTGCTCCGTCATCGCAACTGCACGCTTTGCAGTATCTAATTGCGTCCCCACATTTATCACCCAAGTCTCCGCCTGGAGCGCGCGTTTTATCACTGCATCTCTATCTTCATCAAAAGCGGAGAAATTAACGTGAGCATGGATGTCTATGTATTTAGGCATTAATCTTTTCTTAAAAATAAAGGTTCTTTTGGTTTCTTATTTTCTATAACTAATCTTTGTATCTTTTTAGCAGTCTCAGGCAACAATGGTTCAAGCTGGTGGGCAAATCTTAGTAAATGACTTAATACAAATGCGATATCCTTTTTTGCTTGTGCTTCATCAGTCTTAATTTTTTTATAAGGTTCAGTATTTTGAATATAAACATTTAATGCACCCACACTTTCATCAAAATTTTCCCAAAGATTATCCATCACTTTCTTTAAATCAAAACTGTTGTAAGCGGAATCCCAAACTCCGGGGTACCCATGAAAATTCTCAGCAATTTCATTCTCACCTAAATAATCTTTCCAAATAACACCATAATTAACTGCCATAGTCATAACACGACTTACTAAATTCCCTAGTCCATTCGCTAACCCCGAATTATAGGCGTCTTTGAATCGCTCTATGGTAAACGGCGAGTCTTCGAAAGAAGAAATTTCGCGGAGGAGAAAATAACGGAGCGCATCGGTACTGTATTCTTCGACGATTCCCCGTGGATCAACCACATTGCCGAGAGTTTTACTCATTTTCACTCCCCCATCGGCAGTAACAAAACCGTTCACCACTATTTGATGAGAGTTTGGGAACCCTCCGGCCATGAGCATCGCCTGCCACATCGCCCCTTGAAAACGGGTATTATCTTTCCCGCAGTACTGGGTGGGATTGCCCCGCGTCCAATATTTTTCAAATTGCTCTTTGTTGTTTATCCAGTCGAGAGTATTGATATAGTTTGTGAGCGCGTCAAACCACACATACATCACATGCTCCGGGTCGTCCGGCACCGGTATTCCCCAAGGCATTTTGGACTTTAGACGAGAGATGGAAAAATCCTGCAAACCGCTTTTCACAAAATTCTTCATTTCGTTAAAGCGAAATTCCGGCACCACAAAGTTTGGATTTTTGTCATAAAACTCTGTAAGTTTGTCGGTGAAAGCGGAGTACTTGAAAAAATAATTTTCCTCGGAAATTGTTTCTAAGGGTCGGCCAGGATGCTCGGGGCACTCACCGTTTTCATCCAAATCCGAATCAGTCTTCTCGCTTTCACAACCTACACAATATTTTGCTTCATACTTGTCTTTATAAATATAACCGTTCTCCGCTACTTTGCGCCAAAACTCTTGCGCTCCCGCTTCGTGATTTTTGTCCGTAGTGCGAATAAAATGAACATCGTCCGACACGCCAAACATTTTTAGCTGTCCCCTGAATGTTTCAAAGCCAGCATCCACAAATACTTGCGGGTCTTGCCCCGCCTCTTTGGTCTTATTGTAAATTTTCACGCCGTGCTCATCGGTGCCGGTGTTGAAAAAGACATCATACCCCACAAGTTTTTTATATCTCGCGATAGTGTCTGCCCGCACAAACTCGAGCGCATGCCCCATGTGGAGCGGAGCGTTCACGTATGGAAGTGTTGTAGTAATATAAAAACTTTTAGCCATTTCTTTGCTCCGGATGCTCCTTGATAAAAATTTTTCTTTTTTCTAAATCGCCCAAAAGTTCCATAAAGAATACCGCGACTGGCACCGAGAGCACCAAGCCCCAAAATCCTCCAAGTTGATATCCGATTAGGACTGCCAAAATAACCACCAAGGGAGAAAGTCCTACCACTTTGTTGATAATAAGCGGGGTAAAGAGGAATGATTCAAACTGGCTCACAATCGTGTAAATCGCGGCAACGATAAGCGCGCTGGTAATTCCTTCCGAAATAAAAGCGAATGAAATGGCAGGGATAACCGCGATAAGCATCCCGTAAGGCACCAGAGTCATAATCCCGGCAATGATAGAAAGAAGTAAGGCATACTCTATACCCACCAAGGAAAGAGCGAGATAGATCAAGACCGCAACGAGAAGTCCCGCGAGAAGCTGCCCCCGCACCCAAAGCGCTATTTTTTTCTGGGAGCGATGCCAAAGGTCAACCGCGTAGTCTTCGTACTTGTTCGGAATTATAATTCGCAAAAAGTTTTCTATACCTTTCTCTTGAATAGAAAGATAAAAAGAAATTATGAAAATAAGAACCACGTTGAAGATACTGCCAAAAGCGATAGAAAGAGTCTGTAAGAATCCAGTTGAAAGATTCTGCACAAAAGCTTTGGAGGTCGCAAGTAAGTTCCCGAGCGATATGCTATTGCCGGAAAAACTCGCCACGATATCTTTGGCGCCGGAGAATTCCTCGCTTTTAAAATAATTCAATATGCCTACGTCCGGCACATATTTTGAAAGCAACACCGAGAGGTTATAGACTTCTGTCAAAAGAAGCGGAGCGAAAGCGTAAAAAATTCCCAGAAAAATTAAAAAGAAAAAAATATAGGCGATGACAACCCCGAACACGCGATCAATTTTAAATTTCCTGAAAAAAGGCACCGCGGACTCCATAAATGAAGCAATCACGATTGAGGTTAATAAAATCAAAGCTAAATCCCTCAAAACCCAAAGCACCGCAACCACAATCAAAACCAAAACTGCGCGGATGAGAGTGCCGGTGGATAAGGAAACAAATTTAAAATTATTCCCTTCGTTCATAGCTATATGATAGCACAGAAATTCATGATTTTACACCTTTTAGAATTTAAGGATTTCAAAGAACTTCTTCTCTTCCTTAAATGGACCGATGAGGGCTAGATTTAAATTTTTGTTTTTAAAAATCTCACCGGCTAATTTTTGGACATCACGGGCAGTGACCTTGCGAAGTTCTTTGGCTTTTACATCCGCCAAAACTATTTTTTTCTTCAAAAGTTCTTGACCACCGTAAAAATTTGCAATGTCGTCAGAGGATTCGAGTGAGAGCTTCATATTGCCTATCAAACATTCTTTGGTTTTCTCTAATTCCTCTTTGGGTACTTCAAAATTTTTGAGCCTATTGCATTCTTCCAATACCGCCTCTACTACCTCATGAATCCGTTTATTATCTACGCCGGCGGAAATTTGGAAAAAGCCGTGGTCGGTATAGGCGTCGTTATAACTTCTCACATAATATCCCACCCCCATATCTTCACGTAATTTTTGAAATAATCTGGAACTCATTCCCCCGCCCAAGACTCCAGAGAGAATTGTAAGCGTCGGATTCCATTTGTGGAATAAATCATAAGTTCGCACACCGAGCACAAAGTGCGTTTGGTCTGTTTTTTTGAACTTAACTAAAACTTTTGGTTTTGTTTGTTTTTCTTTTGTTTTTAGTTTTGTATTTTTTCTGCTGTTTTTTATAGAGCCAAAAACTTTATTTACTTCTTTTAAAACTTCTCGCTCGCTGATTTTGCCAGCCACCACTAAAGTTGTCGCCCTGGGCACATAGTGCTCACTCTTGTATTTCACAAAGTCCGCTCGCTTCATGCGCCTAATATTTTCTTTCTCACCCGCAATGTTCCATCCTGCCGGCTGGTCGCCATAAAGTAATCCCATCATCAAGTCCTGCACATGGCGAGATGGCGTATCTTCATACATATTTATCTCCTCAATTATCACCCCTTTTTCTTTTTCAATTTCCGGTTCTGGAAAAGTGGAATTGAGATAAATATCCGACACAATATCAAATATCTGCTTGAAATGTCGCGCATCACTCTTCCCATAATACCCAGTATATTCCTGCGCGGTAAAAGCGTTGTATTCGCTCCCAAGCGCGTCTAATTCTTTGGAAATGTCTATCGCTTTTGGACGCTTGGCAGTCCCTTTGAAGCACATGTGCTCTAGAAAATGCGAGACGCCGTTTATCCTCTTGGTCTCATACTTGCTTCCCGCTTCCACCAAGACCAAAACCGTGACCGTCGGATTATCCTTCATCGGCACTATTACAACTCTAAGTCCGTTTTTTAGAATCTTCTTCGAGAATTTCATTCTTAGTTTAGTTTTTCTTTCAAATAAGAAATCAACTCTGAAACTTTTATTCTCTCTTGTTCCCCTGTATCGCGGTCTCGGATGGTGACAGTGTCATCGGTTAGTGTGTCAAAATCAATTACTATACACCAAGGCGTGCCGATTTCGTCTTGACGACGATAACGCTTGCCGATGTTGCCGTTGTCGTCCCACGCTACTCGCCCAAACTCTGTTTTAAGTGTTCCAAAAACTTTTTCAGCATACTCTACGAGCTCGGGTTTATTTTTCAAAAGTGGCGAAACAGCGCAAATCACTGGCGCAATATTAGGCTTGAATTTTAGAAATGGACGCTCTGGATCTACTTCATTATAAGCAGAAAGCAAAACCGCAAGAATCGCTCTCTCTACTCCAAAAGATGGCTCTATGACATGGGGCACCATTTTCTCTCCTTTCTCCTCGTCTATATACTCAAGCTTGTGCACTCCTAGATCAAAATCCGTCCGGTAAGCAAGCCCAAAAAGTTCTTTTTTGCCGAAAGGAAAATCAAATTCAAAATCTACTGTTCGCTTGGAATAATGCGCGCGGTCAGCATCTCCGACTTCTAGCTCACGCACTTTACTCATATCTATACCCACAGACTCCATCCACTCCAACATTTCATCCTTAAAATATTCAAAATATTTCTGCCAATCTTCAGGGCGTATAAAATATTCTATTTCCATTTGTTCAAATTCTCTTTGGCGGAAAATAAAATCCCGTGGAGCAATTTCATTTCTGAAAGCTTTTCCAATCTGAGCCATACCAAAAGGAAGTTTCGGATGATGTGCGTCAACTGTATTTTTAAAATTAACAAACATACCTTGAGCAGTTTCAGGACGCAAATATGACACCATGGCTTCCTCTCCTGCACCCACTTGTGTTTTAAACATTACATTAAATTGCTTGCCGTCCGGAGTTGGATCCAAAAATCCAGCAACATGTCCCGACGCTTCCCAAACTTTTGGATTCATGAGTATCGCCGCGTCTATACCATACATATCGCGCCGAGACTCTACAAATTTTTTCCACCAACTTTGCTTGATATTGTTTTTTAGCGCCACACCCAAATGCCCAAAGTCCCATGTCCCCGCGAGCCCGCCGTAAATCTCGGAACCTTGAAAAATAAACCCGCGCCTTTTGCAAAGCGAGACTATTTTTTCCATTAGCTCACTTTCTTTCTTGTTTTTATCCTTGTTTTTATCTTTATCTTTCATTTTACTTTACAACTTTATAAACTTTCTACTTTATAACTTATCTATTCCACCACTCGCGCCCCATGTAGAGGAAAACCTGGGTCATTCTTCAGGTCGGTATTAAGTGAAGGTTTATTAACTCTGGCGTTTGCATTGGCAAAGTCGTCATGCCCGATCAAGGTCGTGTTGTTTATTATTACTGGCGCTTCACCCACCTGAGAAAGCGAGGGAGAGAGAGCAATCTGAAAAGAAATTTCTTTTGGAATACTTGTAATGCCAGCTCCTCTTGCGATATTCCCTGCGTTCCAAACTATTTCTTTAGTGGAAGGGTTATAAGTCAAATCTTCACTAGAAGGAAAGACTGGTCCAACAAAGCGTGTCCAAGGAGGCAAAGTCGAGCGCACTTGAGTTTTTGAAACATTGTTAGCTGTATTTGAAAGTGTCCAAACTATTGTATAAGTGGTTTCTTCTTCTACTTTGGGTGGTATTGGTCCTGTGTTTTCAAAGGTCCCTGAAAAATGAAGCGCTTTAGCTACAAATCCTATATCAGAAATTATTCTGATTATTTTCGTTTCCGAATTTTTAAGTTCCTTGCTGATATTCCCTTCAAGCGGTTGCTTGGCGGAAATAGATACCTCTATTTTTATAGAAGGATCTAAAAGTATCCCTCCTATCCCAGAGAAAAGAGGAAGAGACGAGAGAGAAAAAGCCACTGAACCACTATCGCCTGCATCAACTTCGGCAAAAACATCATGCGAATTTTTGTCCCAAATGATTACATCTTCCAAAGAATTGTAAAATCCTTGTTGTGAATCTATAGTTTTTCTATTCACCGCATTGCCGGAAATTTTAGCACGTATAGATAAATCGCTTATCTTAGTCCCTAGATTATTTACCCAACTGATTTGCCCTTGGATAGGCGATTGAGAAGATGTGGCGTATTCTCTATCCAACACGCCGTTTACAAGAAGTTCGGCCGCAATAAAGGGACGCTCTATCATAACCGTATGAGTCAAAGAATTATAGACAACTTCAATCAAAGATTTATCACTACTTGACTGCAGTCCACTTGAAATGTGAAAAGTTTTTTCTTCACCGTCAAAGACATCCACCATTTTGCCGAACAATTTTATATCATACTCGTCACCCGGTTTCATTTCTCCTACATCCCAAACATTATTGCCTAGTGAAGGAGCAGGTAGGGCAGAGATAAAAACAAAACCAACAGGATAATCCACCCGAAGTAACACATCACGCAAAGTTCTATCTGAATTTAAACTACTTTTTATATCAAAAGTTATATCTTGATTCGGACTCACCTCGCTCGGAGCGGATACCAGGATATCTATGGGAGTAGAATTGATGGATACTTCATAAAGTTTCTCCTTTACAAAAATAGCGTTCGTTCCCTCCACTCTGTATTCAATAGAAATTCGAACAGGTCTGATACTACCTTGGGTACCGAAAAGAACTATCTCCATATTCTGATTCCGTACAGCACCCGGAAGAATAGAGCCGAGTGATTCACGAATGCGCTCGGTGTCCTGCGATAAATCCCCTTCGGAACCTCTCGGATACTCTACCACCAAATCAACCAAGTCTAGAGCTGTGTTGTTTTTATTTATTATCTCTATTTGAAGTGAAAGTTCTTCCCCGCCATTGGTAAAAGTGTTACCGAATACGGAAATACTGATATTGTCGTTCGAAACAACATTACCTCCCCAGAGGAACATATAAGCAACATAAGCTAGAGCCAAAACAAAAAAACCAACCGAAAAAAGAAAAAACTTTTTAAATATGGATGTTTTTAGAAAAAATTTCTTTACTCCCACGGGTTCTTTTTTTTCATTCCCCCAAGTTTCAGGAACTTCTTTTCTTTTTGTATGCGAAAAACTATCGCGATACTCTATTTTTGTCTGATAGTTTTTGCTAAAGAGCTTGTTTTTCAACTCCTCCAGCTTATTTAGCTTCTCTTTGTCATGAGGCGACATTCTATGATTATAGCAACAAAAGAGGAGCATGAACAAGTTTGCTTGTTTTATGTCCGAACATAGTTGCTAAATGGTACTTCATATAGCATAAACTATAAGTGTGTCTCGCGAAGGGCTTGATTAATTTGACGCAATATCTTTGCTCTATTCTTAGAAACTTCAAACACTAAATCCTTCTCTAGGGGAGAAGTTACGACGCTTTGCGAGTGTTCTTTGCTACCAATATAGCCCAAGTGGTAAAGGACTCGGAGCACAAGCAACACTTCTCCATTGCGCAGTTCTTCTATACCTTTTGCATTTTCTAGAACCCGAAGTCCTCGGATGAGATCAAAGAAAAGCGCTTCGTTTTTCTCTTCCCCAGCGAGAAGTCTCCGCAGTAGTTTTGCGAGATTGGCAAAAATTCTTAATGCGTCTTTATTTTCTAAAATATCTTCAAGCTCTCCGGTCTTGGAAGCCGTCGTCACGCGCCAAAAATCTTTTCCGCGGACGAGGTCTAGATTGATATAAGAAAAATCCTGCAAAGTGTAGCGAAGTTTGGAAGAGAGTTTGCGTACCCCTTGCGCCGAGGCATACACCAGCCCGAGCTCGCGAGTAAAAATATAAAAACACTTCCCCGCCTCGCCGTAGTTCCGGCTTCCCAAAATTATTCCCTCCGTGTGATAGATGTGATGCATTTATAATTCTTCAACTTTGCCAATTTCTAATTTTTTAAATCCGATTCCAACCTTTGATAGGAAATGTTCTGGAATGCCGTAGATAAAAGTAGCAAAAGGTTTGAGTGTTGCATCGTGAATAGGGAAACAAACTCTAGGCTTGAGTTCTTTTGCATAATCGATAGCGTCTTTCATTTTCATCCAAGGACCTAAAACCGGCAAAGCCAATATGTCCACTTTTGCGTTCGGTAAATTAAAAGAATCCCCCGGGTAGCATAGAGAATCAATCATAAAGCCGGTATTTTGCACTTGGCCGTAATCTTCATAAATCTGCGCATGCATATTACCAAAACCTTTTATTGAAATACCACCAAAATCATAATCCTCGCCGTCTTCAACTTTAGTAAAATTTATACCTGCAAGAGTTAATAGTTTGCCCACAGAAGTGTTTGTTATCACAATCGCATCTGGGTTATTTTTCAAAATTTCTTTCAAAGTATCAATATGCAAATGATCTGAATGCTCGTGAGTAATAAGTATGGCGGAAATTCCTTTCTCTAAAACCGAATCTCCCCCATAATCAAAATGACTCGGATCCGTCATAATCCTTTTGCCATTAATTTCTACCACAAAACAACAATGTCCTAGTTTTTTGATTTTCATACCCCTATTTTAACACATCCTCAATTGCACCTACTAAATTAAGCGGACTGTCGATAATTTTGGTTGGCCCAGCTTTTTCTAATTCTTCTTTACTTTGAAAACCCCAGGTGACAGCGATTGCCTTCACCCAGCATTTCCCGGCTTCATTTATGTCTCCTGCCGTATCAGTGATATATACAGCATTTGTGGGAGAAATATTATATTTCTTCAAAAGATAATTTATTCTGCCTGCTTTCGAACGCAATATTTCATAACCCATAACATCCGCAAAATATTCTCTTATACCCTTCTCTTCTAAAAAACTTATGATTGTTCCGCTCGACATGGAAGAAATCACAGACAAAATATATTTCTTAGCCAAAATTTGCACTTTGCCATATAAAACACTGCTAACCTCTGATACGACGTTTACAAAAACCCCACTAAAATCAAATATCACCAGTTTTTTATTTTCCATAGTTATTTTTCAATATTAGCTTTAAACCTCAACCCACTAATTTCAACTTCTACCCAAGCATCATCTACAAATTTTATTTCCTTTATGCCTGCTGTCTTTTTTATTTCTTCTTGCCACTTTTCTATCAACCCTCTACCGACTTCTTCGATAGCAACAGCTAAAGCAACCATATCACTAGGTACAAGCCCTTCTTTTTTTCGTAAATCCTGAATAAATCTAATAAATTCACGACGTTGCCCTTCTTCTTTCAACTCCGGTGTAATTTCAAAATCCAAACTTATACCTTCTTCATGCTCGTGATATTTTATTTCTTTTATATTCAATTCATCTTTCAGAATTTCTTCATACACGCTGTCAAGTTTGTTTTTGAGTATCGCGGAGGCAAGTGGTTGCCTTACCGGCACATTTTTCATCTGCCTTTCTTTGAGCCCGAGAGACACAATCTCACGAAGCATTCTCATATTCTTAAGAATTAGAGAATTGCTTTTGCTTGCCTTGGGTCTGTCTGCGCAGGCAGGCCATTCGGCTAAGTGCACGCTCTCCGGGTCGTTCTCATTCTTCAACTTCTGCCAAATATCTTCTGCGGAGAATGGCGCAAAGGGTGCAAGAATCTTTGCTAAATTTTTGAGTACAAAATATAAAGTCTGCTTGGCTTCAACGTCTCCTTCCTTGATGCGCTCGCGCGAGCGTCGCAGATACCAAGTAGAAAGGTCGCCCACAAATTCACGCACAGCGCGCACCGGCTCGAGTAACTTATAACTATCCAAACTTCTAGTACTCAATTCAATAAGCTCATTGAGTTTAGCCAAAATCCATTTATCCAAAACGTTGCTAGATTCTAGATTAGAGATTTTAGATTCTAGGAACACATCTCGGTAGAGCTCATAAAACGCAAGCACATTATAAAGCAGTCCGAAAACTTGTCGATTGAGGTCAAGCACGGTCTTCTCGTCAAAATTTTTACTCTCCCCGGGCGCGTTCACCGAATACATCCAAAGACGCAGAGTGTCTACCCCATATTTCTCAATCATCTCCCACGGGTCTATAACGTTGCCCAGAGACTTGCTCATCTTTTTGCCTTTGGCGTCAAGCAAGTGCCCGAGACATATCACATTTTTATACGCAAGCCCTCGCCCCATGAGAATCCCAATCGCATGAAGTGTATAAAACCACCCGCGAGTTTGGTCTATGGCTTCCGAGATAAAGTCAGCAGGATATGCTAAATTAGCTTTATTAAAAATTCTTTTCCAAAATGGCTTGCCCTGAGCATAGTCGAAGGGATAATGGTCTTCGGCAAAAGGCATCGCGCCGGAATCAAACCAAACGTCTATCACTTCTTTAGCTCTCACCAATTCTCCTCCACAATCGCACCCAAGTTTTATTTCATCAATGTATGGTTTATGCAAATCAAGCTCACCCTCGCTGTCGTGCGGAAATGATGAAAAAAGTAATTCTTGAATTTCAGAATTATCAAAGTAATGAAAATTCCTTGAATTTGAAAGAAGCTCTAGTGTCTTTACAAGGTCAAGCCTCTTCGCTGAAGCCACCAAGAGCCAAGCTGGACCTCCGTGGGTAATTATTAATATCTTTTTGTCTTTATATTTTTCTTCTATCTCAAAGAGGAACTGCATCATGCGACGCCTCACATCCTTATACGACTCATCACCCTCGTTGGCCCTGTCGAAATTCTTTATGGTCTTAGGATATGCGTTGTGGTACTCCATCCATGATTTTCCTTCATAAGAAGGCACCATCATTTCACCCAGTCTATCGTCTACAACTATTTGCTCGTCTTTGAGGTCTAGCTCCTCTTTCACAACTTGTGCCGTCTCGCGAGCGCGGTTGAAAGGAGAAATGAAAACCAAATCAATACTTTCTCTTTTTAGTTTTTGAATGTTGACCCTCGTTTCTTTTTTACCCTGTTCCGTCAAATGGCTCCCACTATTTATTTTTGTGCTTACTAAATTCTTTACATTCGTAGTCGTCTGCCCATGGCGCATTACAAAATACTGATTGCCGGAGCGCTTTGCGCGTTTCGCTACCTCTTCCACACTGCCGAGTGTATGAGTCTTGCCACAAGAAACACAGTGCCAAACTGGAAGTGGCGTCCCCCAGTATCGCTCGCGGGAAATCGCCCAGTCTTTTATTTCACGAAGCCACTCCCCAAATCTGCCATCTTTGATATGCTCCGGCTCCCAAGCAATTTTTTTGTTTTCACTGATAAGCCGATTTTTTATTTTAGGGTCCGACATCCGGATATACCAAGAATCTCGCGCATAGTAGATAAGCGGAGTTTTGCATCGCCAGCAATGCGGATAAGAGTGCTCATAGAGTTCTTTCTTGAAAAATAGATTTTTGTCTTGGAGATATTTGATGATATCCACGTCCATCGTCGGCTTGCCGTCCTCACTTTTTTCTTTCACAAACCTCCCTTCCAAAAAGTCCGTGCCTTTCACGAAGTTCCCCTGTTCATCCACAAGGTGATACTTCGGCAAACCCACTTTGGTACCAAGCTCAAAGTCATCCTGCCCATACATTACAGCTGTATGCACTATTCCTGTACCGTCCTCCGTGGTCACAAAGTCTGCACTGTAAACTTTATACGCGTTTTCAATTTTCTCTGGCTTGGCATTTTTGATATAAGGGAAAAATGGTTCGTATTCCATACCCACCATTTCCTTCCCCTTGTGTTCTGCAATAACCTCATAACCCTCACCCAATACTGAAAGACTATTTTTAGCGACAACGAGAATTTCTTCTCCTACCTTCGCTTCTACATAATCAATATCTGCTCCCACTGCGAGCGCGACGTTGCCGGGCAGAGTCCATGGAGTTGTGGTCCAAGCAATGAAGTATCCATTTGGAAAACCTTTTATTCGAAACTTCGCATAAATAGAAATATCTTTCACCGTCTCATACCCTTGAGCGAGTTCGTGCGAGGAAAGCGCTGTACCACAACGCGGACACCAAGGCACGACTTTGTAATCTTTGTACAGCAGTTTTTGTTTGTCTATTTCTTTAAAAATATTCCAAACAGACTCTATGTAATTATTTTGATATGTGATATATGGGTCTTCAAGGTCCACCCAGTACCCGATACGGTCGGTAAATTTCTCCCAAAGGTCCACATATTCCCAAACTGACTCTTTGCATTCTTGATTGAATTTCGCGATGCCATATTCTTCAATCGCTTTTTTGGAATTGAGCCCCAGCTTTTTCTCCACCGCAAGCTCTACCGGAAGCCCGTGCGTATCCCAGCCTCCTTTCCGGCGCACATGATACCCCTGCATAGTTTTGTAACGCGGAATTGCATCCTTGAATGCCCGCGCTTCCAAATGATGAATCCCGGGTTTCCCATTTGCCGTCGGCGGACCTTCGTAAAAAACAAATTCTTTTCCCCCTTCTCTTTGGCTCAAAGATTTTTGGAAAATTTTATTCTCACGCCAAAATTCTAAGATTTTTTCCTCCCGCAGTGCATGTTCTGATTTACTATTTTTTCCAGTCATTACTGACTGATTTTAACATAAAAAATAAGGGTTTACATCTTCTCCGGAGCTATGATGCCGAGGAGGTGCAGGCCTTTTTTGAGGACTATGGTAAACGCTTGAGTGAGTGCTAGGCGATAAGGCGAAAGTGGGTCTTCTGGGGTGGCGATTTTTTCATTGGCGTAAAAAGCATTATACATACGAGAAATTTCTATCAAATAGTTTACAATATAGTGCGGTTCGAACTCTTGTGAGGCGCGAAGGACTGCTTCGGGAAAACGATAGAGCATTTTCTCAAGTTCTCCTGCATTCTCTGGCAACACATCAAAACCATGCTTTATACCAAACTCTTCTCCCCTTTTCAAAACAGATTGTGCTCGCGCATAGGAGTATTGGAGATATGGACCCGAATCCCCCTCAAAAGAAATTGATTTCTCAAAATCATACACGATGTCGCCACCGATGGCTTGTTTTAAAATAGAATATTTTATAGCTGAGACGCCCACAGCGCGGGCAACGAATTCCAATTCTTCATCGGAGAAAAGCCGGTCTTTTATTTTTCCTAAGATTGCCGAACGTGCATCCGCAAGCAAGGACTCCCCAGTGACAACGTTGCCTTTCCTCGAGCTCATCTTGCCTTCCGCAAAACGCATCATGCCGTGAGTGATGTGTTTCATTTTGCCGGCTAAGTCCGGATACATAAGCTCTATTGCTTGGCAAACAACTTTCATATATTCAGCTTGCTCCACCGCCGTCGTCACAATAGAAAGATTTGGATTTTCTTTTTCAAATTTAGTGACGGTAAGCCCAATTTCTTTAGTCTCGTAAGTCGGAAGGTCTTTGGAATTTATAAAAACGCGGGTGTGGAGCTTGGGGTCATATTTCTCGGCGTGAAAAACCACTGCGCCGTCCGAAAGCTCAAAAATCTGGGGATTCCTTTTTACAATCTCCAAACCAATCGGCGCCATCTCGGACTCCATAAAATAATGGTCAAACTTTGTGCCGAGCATCGCATAAATCTCGTCGAAAGCCTGCATCGTCACCTTGAAACCCCAATCGTAAATTTTATTTATTTTATCGTCCGTATTTTCGTAAATTTTTTTGTTGATTGAATCTATCATGTGCTTTGCTTCAGGATTATTCTCGTAAGCTTCCGCGCCCTCTGCATAGCACTTACCAATATAGTGCGCGACAGAACTAAAATGCACGGAGTCCTCCATCATTTCTTTCGTCTCTTTTTCATTCTGCATCAGTGCCCAAATGGCTTTGGCGACATGTGGACCCACATCGCCTTGGTAATTCGCGCGCACCACTTCCGCGCCAGAGTATTCCATGATTCTAGAAATACTCTCACCAATAGCGTTACTCATCAAATGCCCGATGTGAAAAGGCTTGAAAGGGTTCGGCTGGGTGTATTCCACCATCACCTTTTGACTTTGATATAGCTCGTTGTGTCCGAAAGCCGGGAATTGAATTATGTCTTTAACGCTGTCAAAAAAGAAACTTGGTGTAAGATAGAAATTTATAAAACTACTCTTTTCTTCAACTTTCTGAACTTCAGAAAATTTATTGCTCTGCATAAAATGCAGGCCGGTTTGAAAAATTTTTGTATAATCTTCTAAATGTATATCCGGGTGATTTTTTTTAAAATTTGCAATGAGCTGATGTAGATTTACACATGAATAATCGCCAAATTCAAGATTTTTTGGATGCTCCAATTTAATATCCTGCTCTGTGATATCAGTAATATGCACTTTTAATGAATCAGCGACTAGTTTTTTTAATTTATCTTCTATAGTTTCCATCATTTATGCCCAGTGCTTCCTTCGCGCCCGTGCCCACGCACGGTGTCTGTTAGCTCTGATACTTCTACGATATCACAATCCTCAAATTTTTGTATTATCATTTGAGCGATTTTGTGTCCTTTTTCTAATATCACTTCTTTTTTGGAAGTGTTGAG
>MFTO01000021.1 GCA_001786835.1 Candidatus Nomurabacteria bacterium RIFCSPHIGHO2_01_FULL_40_20
TGCATCCCATAAATCCAGCCTACCTTTATCAGAGTTGTAAGCTAAGAAATACTTAGCTCCAGTTTTATCAAAAGCTCTGGGTGCAAACCAAAAATCTAATTCCCCTTCGGGTTTATCTGAATCTTGGGGAACTGCTTGATTTGCTCTTTTGTTTGCTCTTCTTTCTATCCAGCGCTGAAATGGAGGCAATTGCGCCCAAGCTTCTTCCTTCCTTTCAGCTACAGCAATATTAGTGCCAGCATTGACTTCTCGAACTAGTGGCAATAAAGCCTTCTCTGTTATCAAATCATCCTTTTCTGGTTCAGTCCAAAGAAAAACAGGATTCAAAATGCCATCTTCCTTGGCAATATTTATCGCTTTTTGCAAAGTCTCTCTCCTGCCACCCCCTAAAGTATTCGGCGCGGTTTTTTCAACGATAGTTATATTTTCATAGCCCTTTATCCGTTTCAACATTTCCTCTGGCAACCCTCCATCATTTCTGACAACAAGTTTTATGCCCAATCTTTGCGCATTGTCAAAAGTTTCAAACCAGATAGGAGAACGATTTTCATATATTTTCCTATCCTTGTCCCCTTCCGGAGGCATATATACGCCAGTATAAATTATTAGGTTCTTTAATTCATCTGCGCTCATATTATTTTAAGTAGTCTTTAATTAATAATCCACGTTCATTGAATTCCTCTTCCATCATTAATTTTATCAGATTCTTGAATTTAACCTTTGGCTCCCAATTTAGTTTCTGTTTGGCCTTCGTGGCATCACCTTGCAAAATATCAACTTCTGAAGGTCGATAATACTTTTTGTCAATACTTATCAAAACTTTTCCTGATTCTTTATCAAAACCCTCTTCTTCCAATCCTTCACCTCTCCAAGCAATATCATACCCGAGTAAAGATCCAGCATGTTCTACCAGTTCCCTCACAGAATGTGTTTCTCCTGTGGCAATGACATAATCGTCCGGCTTTTCTTCTTGAAGCATCAGCCACATGGCTTCTACATAGTCTTTTGCATAGCCCCAGTCACGCTTGGCATCCAAATTGCCCAAAAATATTTTATCTTTCTTGCCAAGTTTAATATCTACCAGGCCTTCTACTATTTTCTTTGTCACGAAAGTCCTGCCGCGCCTAAAAGATTCATGATTAAAAAGTATTCCGTTACATACGAACATGTTGTAAGATTCGCGATAATTTTTACAAATCATATGAGAAAAAACTTTGGCGCAACCATAGGGGCTAGCAGGATTAAATGGTGTAGTCTCTTTTTGGGGTATTTCTAAAACTTTTCCAAACATTTCACTACTTCCCGCTTGATAAAATTTGATTGGATAATCCTGCTCTTTAATAACATCAAGTAGTCGGAGTGTTCCAAGCGCGTCTATGTCAGCCGTGTATTCTGGGATATCAAAACTTACCCGCACATGGCTCTGCGCGCCCAGATTATAAATCTCAGCTGGTTTGCTTTTATTTACGATACTATTGATACTGTTTGAGTCAGACAAATCTCCAAAATGCAATATCAAACTCCTGTTATCTGCATGGGAATCTTGGTATATATTATCAATCCTTCCGGTATTGAAGCTGGAAGATCGTCTCATCATTCCATGTACCTCATAACCTTTTTCCAATAAAAACTCAGCTAGGTATGAACCATCCTGCCCTGTAATACCTATTATCAATGCTCTTTTTTTATTGTTCATTTTATTATAAATTTTCTAACAAATAATCCAACAACACATCTGCGGGTTGTTTTGGTAGTATTGGTTTTTTGTTTATCCAGTATGGTGCCTTCACCACATCAATATCCGCAGAAATCTGCATCCCTCCTTGCTTTACCATGTCTATATCATTTGTACTATCTCCAATAGTCATCACATTTTCTTTTTTTAATCCCATCATCTTAATCAACTTTTTTAAGGTATTTCCTTTTGAAACATTTTTATGTCCAATTTCATGAACCTCATATCCAACCCAGATTGAATAAAGCTCTTTCTCTTTATCCATTTCCTCTATTAGCGTATATACATCTTTACTTTCAAAATTGGCTCTGGCTGTAATAATAAATTGCTTAGGTTCGATACCAGTTATGCCTTTCATTTTTTTTACTCTCTCTCTGATGGAATAAAGTTTTTTTAAAAATCTATCTGAATAAATTTTTGCCTGATGAATTACCCCATCTTTTAGTAATAAATTCCCATTCTCTGCCATTAGAATTGTGCCTTTGCCGATAATACGACTATACATTCCTTGCAATGAAAGCATACTCCTGCCTGAAGAAATACACACATCAATGCCTTTTTTCTTAAGAAGATTTATTTTGTCTGTCATTTCTTCCGTTATTAGATATAAGGTGCAATCTACTATCAATTTGTCCTTACTTTCTTTTTCAACCACCAATCCACCAGTTGGAACAGTAATTCCATCAGAATCCAACACCAAGAGTCTCAGTTTTTTTAAATCTTTTTTTGGTATATCTAAATTTATATCATTCATAGTTTGTATTTTTATTACTTACGCTATACTAGCACACTTTTTAATTCTGAAATACCTTCTTCCAGCATGACTTTCGGCTCCCAATCCAGTAATGCTTTAGCCTTCGTGATGTCGGCCTGCGTATCTCTGGGCTCAACGCGAGGCTCTAGATACTCTATAGGACCTCCTACAAGCTCCGCAATCTCGTTTACCGAAGCCCGATAAGTACTGCCTATATTTATAATTTCCCCTTTTCCTACTTTGATCGATTTCATAGCTTTTAAATTAGCAGAAACTACATCCTTTATGTCTATAAAATCTCGTGTCTGCTCGCCGTCACCAGTAACTGTAAGAGGTAAATCTGCTTTTTTAAGGTCCATAAATTTTGCCACCACAGAAGCATAGGCTCCGGTGCTTGACTGACCTTTCCCATAAACATTAAAATATCGAAGAGAAACTGTTTCCAGATTGTAAATTCTTGACCACAAACTACAATAAATTTCTCCTATATATTTGTGGGCTCCATATGGAGAGAGTGGAAAAACTTTCATGTTTTCAGTTATTGGTAAAATTTCTTGATTACCATAAACGGCAGAAGAAGAAGCGAATACGACTCTTTTGATTTTATTTATTCTAGAGGCCTCCAAGACATTGAGTAGCCCTGTAACATTTATCTCATGAGTTTCAATTGGATTTTCTATGGAATATTGCACTTGGGGTAAGGCCGCTTCATGGAAAACATATTTGGCATTCTCAAATATCGGAATTAATTTTTCTCTTTCTCTTATATCTATAACGTGCAAAATTGCTTTGGAGTTCACATTTTCTTTTTTCCCCGCCGACAAGTTATCAACTATATGCACCTCATACCCTTCCTCAATAAGCGCATCTGCTATATGACTCCCGATAAACCCCGCCCCGCCGGTTACAATAATTTTCATAATAAATGCTATATCGTTTGTAAATGAAAATAAAGTTTATTTTTTAAGCCCTTGGTTTTTTCTAAAAAACCGCGCAGACTGTACGATACGCCACAAAATTCGCCTAACTGATTTTCGTCAAACTTTGCGCGAACAGCTTCGCATAACGCGATTGCCTTGAGAGCTTCCTCAAAAGCCAATTCTTCATTGCCGGTATATTTGGCATGAAGAGATGCTAACCAAAATACCTGGGGAATTCTAGTTGAGAGCTCTTGGGCTCGTGCAATCAATTCTCCGGCGCGATCCAGATGATCCACGCCAAATAGTCTGGCAATAAAAATATTATTCGCATAGTTCATATTGTATCTCAAATTATCTCTATACTGATTATAATGCGCCTCATATAAATCAATCATCGCATTATACTCGGTCGCTATTCCTTCCCTTGCAGTGGGGTTATCAAATATTGCCGGATTCTCAAGCCATGCATTTGTAAATCTTTCAGTTACAAAATAAGCATAATCTGCGGGATAGCCATATATTGAATGTGATGATTTATACATATTCATACGTTTTTCAAAATTAGCCGAAGTCAGAGCGCCAACAAGTTCTCGACTATGTTTTGCGGGGATAATCGCGGTAAATATCATTGCTCCTATAATAAGCACAGCCCCAACCCACAGTATTATCGATCTAGTCCTATAGGGGACACTATAAGAAATATCCTCCCTGCTAAATGACGACACATATGCAAATAGTATAAATATCATAAACAAGCTCGTAGTAATATTAAACGAGGTTTGTATTTGAATAAGATGTAAAACCAACAACAATAAAACAAGGGGGGCGGAAAAATCGCGAGTATCGCGATAATGTTTAAATGAATACCAGCAAACTAAAATAAATAAAATTATTACGCTAAGGACACCCAATATACCTGTTTCAAGTGTAAGGTCTAGCCAAATGTTGTGCGCTTTATCAAACCATTTGTCTCCTTTTATAAATGGAATTTCCGGGCCTAGTGTATCTTGAAAAGCATATTCAATATTATTAATACCATATCCCAAGAGTGGCCTATTCGAAAATCCGCTAGCTACTTGCTTCCAGGCTGTTGGACGATGAACATCGTTTTGACTTGCAAAAAAATCAGCTCCAAATCCCCTTTGCGCAATCGTAGATCCCACAAACCAAAGAGAGACGCCTGTGAGTACCACTATAATAAAAGAAAATAAAGCGCCCTTAACAAGAGCGGATACACGGACTCGATGAATGACATACAGTACGAGAGTAAGAATGATCCCTAGACCCATAACAGCAGCAGAAGCTCTCGCTGTTCCTAAAACAAGCGAAGGATGACTAAAAATTTCTTTAATCATTCCAATATTTTGCCAGATTTGAAAATTAAAAATGTCAGGATTGGTGAGAATAATAAGCATAGAGAGCGCATATGATATTCGCCACTTCAAAGATTTTTCTTTGATAAATAAAATAACACCAAAGAAAAAAGCAAAGACATAATAAATTCCAGAAAACGTGTTATTGGAGAACAACGACCCGCCTTGCTCCAGGAAGCTAAACGCCTTCAATCCAAAACCGTTAAGCCCCAAGAAAGAAATAACCGCTAAAATGGCTCCGGAAAAGAGTAACGCTCTAAATACGTATGTAAAGTGGCGGGGTTTTAACACTGAAGAAGCTATTAGATACCAGAGGGAAATATATAACATGGTAGCAATTCCAGTCATACGACTAATAGCCCCGAAAAAAGACTCTTCAAAATGCCCACTCCCTACTCCTCCAATAAAAAGCACTAAAATATAACCGAACACTGCTATAGTTATCCAGTTTTTTTTAAACACAACAACGCCTGAACTATATATGTTTATTAACCAAGCAATAAGTATTATGGATATAGCTATATACAAGAATATCGCTTTTGGGAAACTTCCGGGAAATGTGAATCCTGGAATATATATCAAAGTAAATAGAAAAGGAGTACTAATTAATAGCACTCGCAATATCTTCAATGAAAGACTATTTTCAGTATTATCCATATAAGCATCTTACATCATTCAAATCAGAAACTCAATACATAACAACAAAAAACCACTCGCGACCTGGGTCGGAGTGGTTTTTTGTAATACTTTTTAAGGTGTATTAACCAGTTTGGATTTCAAGCCAGCTTACGCTTGTCTTGAGACAATCTCTATAAATTTAGAAGAGATTAGTCAGCAATTGTTGCGTAATTTGTCTTGTAGTCTCCTAGATCAGCAGTATACACTACAGCAGCTGTAGCAATATCAGATGTTGCCCAACCAAGTCCTGCTAGTAATGCTCGGAATCCAACGTTATCAATCGAAGGATTTTCATCCGCAGAAATAGTGACTTTCAAGTTAAATGTTCCTGTATCTCCTGACTTCAATTCGTATGAATTGGTCTTAGGTGTGAGATCAGGATCATTTTCTGTCAACACTGCAGAAATCTGAGCTGATGGCGGTGTTACCGTTCCAGATGTCTGGACATGGTATCCAACCTCCTCAGTTGTGCTTGGTGCAGTCGTTGTAGCGCTCGTTGATGGGGTACCAGTCAAGGTATCGCCATCAGGGATGTACAACGTTACATCACCATAGTTGAACACATCAAAGATAAGCTCAAGCTCTACGCGGTCATTGTTGACACCGTCAATAGTGAAGGCGGTTGCGACCTGGTCGTTTCCGACAAGTCGAAAACCGTTATCGTATAGGAGATGTACTCCACCCACAGGATCTGTTCCAGCGGCTGTAACTGTATCTCCAACTTCGTCTTCTGCCACAGTTCCGGAAGTATCTACAGTAAGTTGTACGGTATCGGCTTCGTCAAGCGCTCCATCAACATTCTCCATCTCTACCCAGAAAATCCATTCCTCTGCATCCCCGCCGGAAATAGTGCGTTCTATGTCATCATAGGTTACAGCTCCTCCGTCAGGAACATCCTCTTTTTCACTGACTCGCACTCCACCTACCTCTATCCATGAAGAGACAACGATATTAGATTCAGTTGTATCTCCGGTTGTTGTGATGGTTGCCACAACATCATCTATCCAGATATCTGAATCACCTGATGCATCAAAAAGGACTGATGTGATCGGGTGATCTGTGTTCTCTGTATCATCAGAGTCAAGAAGATGGACATCGTTAACTTCATCGTCCTCAAGACTCAATGTCAACTCTGCGTCATTTGCGGTAGCAAAAGAAGCAAAGTCAAATGCTTTTCCGTATGTACCAGCTGCCGCTACAGCCGAAGCTGAACCTGATTCAGTTGTAGTAACTCCTTCAGCATCGGTAAAGCGAACGCTTATGAGATCTACTATCCATGCATCTGTGTCAATATCACCGCTGTCTAGGCTGTTATTAGCTGAAATAGCCACAACTAGCTCGTCCTCATCTCCGGCTCTGACAATTGCGCCGTCAAGATTGATTGACTTAGAGTAGTAGTTAGATGATTCTGAGAAGTCGCTTGTGTCAGCGCGACCAACCTCTTCTCCGTTGAGCCATACTGACACCTCGCTTGCGTAGTCTGGTAGGTCTCGGTCATCAGCTGCTGTTCCCTGGAAGAACTCAACCTTAACCGAATTAAGTTCTACGTCAGAGTCGTCGTCGGCTTCAACATCAACTTGAAGAATTTTTGCGTCTTCCTCACCTTCTCCAACTTGTTCACTAGAATAAGTTCCACGTAGAGTTAGAGTGATGTCACCTGCTCCACCTTGTAAAGGACCGCTAGTTGTAGGTGTAGTTCCACCATCACACTTTGCACCAGTTGTTGGGCTGTAGCCCACTGTTGATGCGCATCCTGCTGGAAGCGTTGAGCTCACAGCATAACATGCTCCGCCAGTTACAGGACTATATCCTGAAGCTGAAGTACAACCTGCTGGGGCAAATACATTGGCCACAAGACTATTGCAAGGCACACCAGTGGTTACGCTATATCCGGAAGCTGATTGACAGCCTGCTGGGAAACTTCCTGATATTGAACCGCTAGCCACTATAGCAGCACGAGTCAAAGGACCAACTATACCGTCAGCCGCTAAATTATGACCTGCTTGCCAAGCTATAACAGCAGCATGAGTCAAAGGACCAAAAATACCGTCTGCAGTAGCTCCAACGATTGCCTGAAGACATGCCACTTCAGCGCCAGTAGAACCTATTCTTAATGTCGCTGTGATTGTACAATCAGCGGAAGCTGTGTTTACGTTTACAACTGCGAACATTGCAAGTCCGGCAATCATAACCGCTACAATCATAACTCCAAAAAAGAATTTTGATTTTAATAAATTACTCATAATTTTATTTCTAACACTCATTTTTCCGTTTCCTATAATTTCAAAAATTAATTTCTGAAATTAAAGAAAAACAGAGATGAGTTTTTTGCGCTATTAATAAGTTTCGACTTGCCCCGCCCGTTTAATGACAGTGGCAAAACTAAAAGCGCAATTTTCTTATCACTATCCTGCTCGTCAATAATTGATAAACAATAATAATGCGACGAACGTACGGACAGTGAATAGATATAAACTTACATTGAAAACTAAACAAAAACTATTTAATTTTCAATGACCTTCCCTCAAAACTTCATTTCAAATTTTTTCGACGAAATTTAAAACGAAGTTCTCACAATATAGCAGAGCAGATAAAAATCCGCAAAGCCATACGTATACCCTGTATTATAATATATGCCTATAAAACAAGGCAATACACATAATGTGGATAACCTATGGATTATCGCACATTCTTTAATTAAATGCAATTTCAGTAAAGAAAGGTTACAGAGTATTTTTTATAAAATACTTGCTCCAACGTTTTGTTCCGGTTTTATAAAGGACATTGTCCTTTATCATAGCTATCAATTCTCTCTGCAAAGTTTTTTCACTGAAGTTTGAAAGGGTATCCTTGGCCCCAGTTTTGATGTCCGTTATAGTGGCTCCAGTTGCTGTTCCATTCTGATTTTTAGATTTTATTATATTGACTATTTCATATCTTCTTTCTTTCTTTAATAAATCAAAATTCTCTTTTTTACTATGCAAAGTAGAAGCCTTATCGGACAGAGCTTTCATTAGAGTGCTTCCTTTTTGGACACCGATTCTAGTGAAGTTGGATGGTCCCCCCGTCACTCGCGAGTGACGGGGTCCGATAGAAAAATATTTATTGTCCTTTATAGGAAGACTCGTTTTATTTTCTTCTTCTATTTGATCGGGGTTTGCTAGAAATTCAGCAATTGAAAAATCGCGACCAATAGGGTAAAATTCTTTTTTAGGCTGTAAAACAGAGTCTTTTAACTCAATAAATTCTTTTTTTAGAATACCGCAATTCATCTCTGAAATCATACCCAAGGTGGACGCCATCTCAAGGAAAGAAACTATCTGGTTAATACCACTAGCAAGGTCAGACCTTGCTAGTGGGATATGCATGTCCGATAAAATTCCTACTCCTAGTGTCCTTAACTTCAAACGTATGGGTTCATTGATGTCCATTATGTCCGTTACCATATATAAAGCCGTTATTAGCTTGTTTGTCTTTGTGTAACCAACAGAAATAGAGGTGTCCTTTACATCTAAAGTGGAGTCTTTTAGAGTGTTTTCACTTCTTTGCATGTTGTCCATTATATATAGGACAGGTAAAAAAGCAAGGGTCACGAACGTGAGACTTTTGGTAAAAACAGGCTTGGGAGCGCGACGGCGTGAGCACGAGGAATTCATAAGCCGGAAAAATATCCGTACTGTTTTTAGTAAAAGTCTCACGTTTATCTTCTATCTCTTTCGTGGTAAAATAGGTGAATGTCAAAAAAGAATAGAGGGAAGAACAAAGATAAACCGCAATCACAAAATGGAAAATCTGGAAGTGGGTTAAAGACTGAAACAAAGCACGGCATATGGGCAGTCGTTTTTTTTGTTTTGGCTCTGTTCCTCTTAATGTCACTGTTTGATATAACAGGAGTCGCCGGAGAAATAACTTATGACGCTCTCGCATATCTCTTGGGCATAGGCTATATACTGCTTCCGATTCTTTTTATTCTCCTCGGGTCTTCATTTATAAAAAGTGAGGCTCCAAATATCGGACTCGCTCGAGTGGCGAGTTCAATACTATTTCTGCTCTCTGGTCTTGGTATTATAGACGTGATGTCTTCCACGCACGCTGGAGGACTATTGGGTAGAATTTTCTCCACACCGCTCGTCGCGCTATTTGATGTCTACGCAAGTGTAATTTTTCTCGGAGCACTTCTCGTCATTTCACTTCTCATAATGTTTGATACCAAACCCGTACTTATGCCCGTACTTTCTAAAATTTGGAATTTCCTGTTGAAAAAAAAAGGGTCTGAAGTAAAAATCGAAGAAACAGCTATAGATAGAGAAGATGAGCTCTTGGAAACCCAAAAAGAACCTGAAGTGGAAACTTATACAGATGATCAAAGTGTTGGCAAAAAAATAAAAAAGGAGCTAGGTCTGGGTGGAGAAGAAAGTGTCGAAGAAGAAATGCCCATCAGAAAAAGACGCAGTGGTCTTTCCGCGTATACTCCTCCCCCGCTCTCACTCCTAGAAGAAGATAGAGGAAAACCGAATACCGGAGATGTGAAAGCAAATTCAATCATCATCAGACGCACACTTCAAAATTTCGGCATTGAAGTTGAAATGGATGAAATCACCATCGGGCCGACGGTCACTCGCTACGCCCTCAAGCCCGCCGAAGGAATGAAACTCTCCCGCATCGTAGGACTCCAGAACGATTTGGCACTCGCACTCGCCGCCCACCCTATCCGTATTGAAGCGCCGATTCCGGGCAAGTCTCTGGTCGGAATTGAAATTCCGAATAAAGTAAAGTCCACTGTCGGTCTTGCCACCCTGCTCGCTGATGAAAAATTCCAAAATTCACCAAAGCCCCTCACCATCGCGCTCGGACGCGCCATCTCTGGACGAGCTGTCTTCGGCAACCTTGCTAAAATGCCTCATTGTTTGGTCGCTGGTACCACCGGCTCTGGAAAGTCTGTAGCCATCCACTCTATGATTACTTCGCTCTTATATAGGAACGGACCAGATGATTTGAAACTCATAATGATTGACCCAAAACGCGTGGAGCTCACTTTATATAAAAATATCCCTCATCTCCTCACCCCCGTCATAACCGAAGCCAAGAAAACTATTCTCGCGCTCAAATGGGCGGCCAAAGAAATGGACCGCCGGTATGACATTTTAGAAACTGAATCAGTGCGAGACATAGAGAGCTATCATAGCAATGTCTTGGGCAAAAATCCGAAAAAGAAAAAAACAAACGAAAACGGCGAAGAAATTGAAATGGACGCGGATACTATGCCATATATAGTTATCGTTATTGATGAATTGGCGGACATTATGAGCACATACCCCAGAGAACTGGAAGCGGCGATTGTTCGACTGGCTCAACTTTCGCGAGCAGTAGGCATTCATTTAGTGCTCTCCACTCAAAGACCAGAGGTAAACGTTATTACCGGCCTCATTAAAGCAAACATCCCCGCTCGTATCGCGCTTAAAGTTTCTTCCCAAGTGGATTCCCGCACTATTCTAGACCAAGGTGGAGCAGAAAAACTTCTCGGCGCAGGAGATATGCTTTATTCCTCGGGAGATGCGGAACCCGAGAGATTGCAGAGCGCCTTTATTTCTGAGACAGAGGTAAAAAAAGTGGTAAAATATTTGACCGATACTTACAGAGAAGAAATTACAGACGAGATTACGTTATCAAGCGGAAGTATATCAGCTGATACCCGCCTGCGAAACGGGCAGGAAAGTATTTTTGAATCAACCCTAGAAGACGATGGCGATGATGATGAGATGTATGAAGAGGCACGCGCGACTGTAGTAGAGGCAGGTAAAGCTTCAACTTCGTATTTGCAGAGAAAATTGAGTTTGGGTTATGCCAGAGCTGCTCGATTGATGGACAAGTTGGAAGAACGCGGAGTGATAGGACCGGGCGACGGCGCCAAGCCAAGAGAGGTACTGGAAAAAATTGAAAGAAATGAAAGTGGTGAAAATGTGATATGACGACAAGTAATACAAAAAAATTTCTGAAAATTACTGCTTTTTCTGTTTTTTTTATATTTATAATAGTTTACGGTTTTTTTCGCTCTCGTGATTTGATATTTGGAGTAAAAATTAGAGATGTGAACATAATGGATGGGACAAAAATTACAGAAAGTGTAAATACCATAACAGGTAATGTGAAAAATGCAGTAAACTTAATTTTAAACGGGCGTGAAATTTCTATAGACAAGGAAGGCAATTTCAAAGAGACAATTGCACTACTTCCGGGCTATAATATAGTGAGTATAGAAGCTAAAGACAAATTCGGCAAAAGTGATGAAAAAAATTATCAATTAATTTATTAAAACCATGAGGCAAAAAGCAAAAAAAGAAGTTGTAAAAAAAGAGATTGGGGATAGTACTCTTGAGAATACTTTAAAGGCCATTCAGACAAAATTTGGCGAAGGGTCAATTATGAAATTTGGCGATTCACCCAAAGTGGACGTGAATGTTATTTCTACCGGTTCAATCGGACTTGATATGGCGCTCGGAGTCGGAGGTATCCCACGAGGCAGAATTATTGAAATCTTTGGACCGGAGTCTTCTGGTAAAACTACGCTGGCACTACACATAGTTGCTGAAGCGCAAAAAACGGGAGGTGTCTGCGCCTATGTGGACGCCGAGCACGCCATGGACCCGGAATACACCAAAAGACTTGGAGTTAATATTAATGAGCTTTTAATTTCCCAACCGGACAACGGCGAACAAGCGCTTGAAATCGTGGAGAGTTTGGTGCGTACCGGAAAAATAGATGTGATAGCGGTGGACTCGGTAGCGGCGCTCACCCCCAAAGATGAAATTGAGGGTGATATGGGAGCGTATCATGTGGGCAAACAAGCGAGATTGATGAGCCAAGCCCTCCGTAAATTAACTGCAATAGTTGCACGTTCTAAAACTGTCGTTATCTTCATCAACCAAATCCGTATGCAAATCGGCGTGATGTTCGGCAACCCAGAGACTACTCCGGGAGGCAAGGCGCTAAAATTTTACACTTCGGTCCGGCTTGACATCAGACGCATTGCCCAAATTAAAAAAGGAGAAGATACTGTCGGCGGACGCACTCGGGTAAAAGTTGTGAAAAACAAAGTCGCCGCGCCTTTCAAACAAACTGAATTTGACATTATTTACGGCGAAGGCATATCTCGCGAAGGTGAACTAATGGCGCTCGGAGAGAAACTCGGCACTATTGAAAAGTCCGGCGCTTCGTATTCATATAAAGGTAAAGATGGAGAAAAAATGCCAATGGGACGAGGCTATGACGCCACCCGCACTTGGCTCAAAGAAAATGGGAAGGTGGCCAAAGAATTGGAAAAAGAAATTCGTAAACGTTTTGGTGAAATTCAAACCAAAAGTTCGGGAGAATAAAAACTTATCAACCAAAAACTTGGAAGCCTTGCTTCCAAGTGAATAATTTTGCAAAGCACTATAAAATCTGCTAGTATCTTTTTATGTTGCAATACAACGACCCCATACTACAAAAATTAATCTAATGCACTAATTTTTGAGTACGGGGCAAGAAGTGCCATAGATAAAGGACTTCTTTATTTTAAATTAATCAACATTTTCACATTATGCTTCAATACAACGAAATCAGGGAGAAAAAAATAATAATCTATGATGGTGAGCCCGCTGAAGTGGTGGAGAGCCATGTCGCTCGCACCCAACAGCGAAAACCGCAGAATCAAGTCAAATTAAAGAGCTTGATTTCGGGAAAAACCATCTCGGCTACTTTTCATGTCTCCGACACTGCGGACGAAGCGGATATGGTCAAGCGCGAGATAAAATATTTATACCACAATCGTGGAGAATATTGGTTCTCGGATATGGATAATCCGAAAAATAGATTTAAATTGGATGAAGCGCTCATTGGAGACTCTGGAAAATTTTTCAAAGAGAACTCCCCTGTCACCGCGCTGGTTTGGGATGATGGAGAAGAAAATCCTTCGACAGGCTCAGGACAAGGACGAGTAATTAAAATAACTCTCCCGATAAAAGTAAATTTCAAAGTCAAAGAAGCGCCTCCGGCGGTGCGCGGAGACACTTCCAAAGGAGGCAACAAAGTCATTACTCTTGAGAATGGCACCACGCTAAACGCACCGATGTTCGTGAACGTTGGTGACACCGTCGTCATCAACACTGAGACCGGTGAGTATGTCGAGCGAGTTTAGAAAAAATTTATTTTTTATTTATTGTGTTTTTTGATATCTAAGAGAAAATATGTATCTCCTTCAATCGAGAAATACATTCGCACTCCTTTATCCACCCGAGCCTGCCAAATATCTTGTGCTTCGTCATATTTTTTGGCATGTAAAGACGGATGTCTCAAATTTTTGGATAGATTCCCTATCTGCTTTTTTGTTTTCTTTTTTATTGTATCAGAAAAATCACGTAGGGCTTTCTTGAAGTTTTCGTGATACGAGATGCGCATGCTATATCCCTAGAGATCTAAAAAGATCTTTGGTATTTTTGAAAGGACCAACAATATTTTTTCGCGCCCTAGCCTCAAAAGCAAGTTCTGGCAGACTTTTTACTGTCTTTACTCCACTCTTTTTAGAAAGCGCCAAAAGACGAGCTAGTTCGCTCCGTGGCATTATTATCAAATCGTCTTTTATATTTTTCATTGGTATGGTTATAGTGTTCATATAAGCAATTATAGCATTTAATAATAAAAAATCTAGCTAAATTCTATCTCAAAATTATACATGCCCATTCCGCAAAGACCTTGGAAATTCTCGCCTGCTTTGGGTGTGCCTAGGTCAATTTCGGTCTCGCCGGTTTGAGGAAGTATTTGCTGAAAACCGACTTTGCGAATAACAAGCGACGCAGAGCAATCAAATGTGCCCTCCGTTTCTACTAGAAGCTTGGTAGGAATACCGGACTCTGCAATGGTACTCTCTGGTGTGTATCCGCCTTTGGCATTGATGGTTATGTACTGCACGCCGTCTTTGATTTCTACATTTTGCCCTTCCAAGAGCGGGTCACCCGCATTTTTTGGATTTGAACCGCCAGAGAAAATTATAAAAAGAGAAATAATCAGGCCGAGTGTTATTATAATTGAAACTATTTTATTCATGACTGATTTTTAAGGAGCGTAGCGACTATAAAAATCGACACCCTGTTAAATGATTTTAACAAATCAACTTTTGCTTTGCAAAAGTTATTTAACAGGGTAAAGAAAATTATATTCGTTTTACTCATTAATTTTCAATTATATATTAAATATCGGACTGATAATACCCAAGCCCGCAAGTCCTGCAATGAGTGCAAACAGACCAAGCCCGATTACCACCACTCCGGCAGATTTGAAAAATAACGGTGCGTGCCGGCTATGCGCGAATGAAGCCGAGCCGAAAGAAAGGAGTGAGAGCATCGGAAGTGTCCCTAAGGCAAAAGCAAACATGATAAGCGCTCCACCCCAAAATGTGCCGGTTGAAAGCGCCACCACTTGCATGGACTGGGTAAATCCGCAAGGCAAGAAAAAAGTAGCAAAGCCGATGATAAGCGGAGTGAAAGTTTTGTGTTCAATGCGTCTGAAGAAGCCGAAAATTCCGGAAGGCAGGGCAACTTTGTTTTTAGTAAATATGCCAACCAAATTTAAGCCCAGCATTAGCATAACGACAGACGCGATAATTCCAAGTATTGCCGTAAATGTAAAATTAATGCCGATAGCATTCCCTAGTACTCCCAAAAGTCCCCCGAGCAATCCAAAACTAACCAATCTTCCTACGTGAAAAAGTAGAAACGTTTTCCTGTCGCTTATGTTGTCTTCGGAAATTTTAGCGGACAGGGAGAGCACCAGCCCGCCGACTATCGCCAGACAAGTAGAAACCGAAGCGATAAGCCCGATCAAAAAGCTCGTAGTCGGTGTGGTCTTGCCACCAATGCTAAAATTTAGAATTCCTGATTTTTGAAGCAGGAAAAAAAGTATT